>DLGS01000389.1 GCA_002482815.1 Bacteroidetes bacterium UBA7688 | reverse complement strand
GGAAGCGGTTGGCTGATATCTTTTTCTTCTTCAGGGGTGAGGTCGGTATAGTTTTGAATTGCTATATCATAGGCAACACGGTTTTGCAAAAGCCCGGTTACTTCAATAATCCATTTTCTGGCAGGTGTCCGTATTTCATATTTGTCGCCGATAGAAACAGTTCTGGAAGGTTTTAAGCTATCTCCAACTGTCGTGCGAACTTTCCCCCCATCAATAGCAGTACTGGCAAGTGTCCGGGTTTTGAAAATCCGGATTGCCCATAAGTATTTGTCCAGCCTGAGTTTTAAATCTGCCATAATTAGTTTTTTATAAATAAGGCTCTTAGTTCCACCGCTTCATCCACTTTCATTTTGCCACCCAATATCAAGCGCAATTGGCGTCTGCGCAAAGCGCCATTGTATTTTTCTATTTCCTCCTGAGTTTCGGCAATGAGCTCAGGTACTTTTGTTGGTGTTCCATCTGCATTGAGCGCTACAAATGTAAAGTAGGCCTCATTGCTAATATACTTGGTTTGAGCTTGCAAATCTTCACCCGAAACTTTTAAGTAGACTTCCATAGAAGAATTGAAAGATCGGGTGACCTTGGTTTCGATAGACAGAATATTGCCTAGTTTTATTGGCCTTGCAAATGATACATTATCTACCGACGCGGTTACAACCGGTTTGTTGCAATGCCTCATCGCTGAGATAGCGGCTGCAATATCCATCCAGTGCATTAAGCGCCCTCCCATTAAATTGCCTAAAGTATTCGTATCGTTCGGCAACACTAATTCTGTCATCGTATTAGCTGTTTCTCTTGCAAATCGTTGTTGAATCATTTTATAATTTTTCTGAAAGCAAAAGTAATGGAGGATTTTTAATTCGGTTCATTAAAGAAACTTCTTGCTTTTTAACGTAGTTTTTAAAAAAACAAAAAAAGTAAAAATTAGTTTTGACTAACTAAATTTTGTGCAATGAAAAAACTTAAACAAATTATAGCCGGAGTTTTCTGTTTGATGGTGCTAAATGCCGCTGAAGCGAATGCTGCATTTCCGATAAAGCATGAAACAGTTAATCAGGCTTCAAATGCAAACGCGGCCAATACCTCTGCAGAATCAAAAAAGCTTGTCCAGGAAACCAGTGCTGCAGAAACCAAAGTATTGACAACAAAAAAAGCCGCCACTGCCAAAACAATTCCGCAGGGCCTTTATATCGTACTTGCGATTTTTTGGATGGGATGGCTTGCAATGGGTATCAATGATGATTTTAATGGGAATGACTGGTTGATTTCCCTGCTCCTGTATATTATTTTCTATATCCCGGGTTTGATTTACACACTGGTCAAAATGAATAAATACTATTAAAAAAGCCGGAAAAATTTTTCCGGCCTTTTTTTATGAAGACTTAATTTTGTCCCAGGTTTCGTATAGGCTCTCTTGTGAAGGTCTGTCGGCCGGAATTTCAGTTAGCGGATCGCAGGCAACTAGTGTTTCGAAACAATCTTTAGGTAATTGCTGATATAATTGTGTTCCTTTAGTTTTCCAGTTTATCATTTCATCGCTCACTTCTTTTATTATCCTTGCAGGATTTCCAACAACCAATGAGCGCTTAGGAATAATTGTATTTGCATTTACAAAAGACAAGGCTCCAACGATACACTCATCCCCGATTTCCACATCATCCATTATTACAGCATTCATTCCAATCATACTGTTGCGGCCTACCGTTCCCCCATGAATAATAGCACCATGACCAATATGTGCCGATTCTTTGAGCAAAACGGTTTTTCCGGGAAACATATGTATCGTGCAATTTTCCTGCACATTGCATCCATCTTCAATAATGATTGCGCCCCAGTCGCCGCGCAAAGCTGCACCCGGACCAATATAAACGTCCTTGCCAATGATAACATTGCCTGTCACAATAGCCTGAGGGTGGATAAATGAAGAAGGATGAACCACCGGAATAAATCCTTTAAATGCGTATACCATGAGTACAAAAATACAGATTTATTTTCCTGTAGAAAGTTGTGTAAAACAAAATGAGCCTGCCTTTTCAGACAAGCCCACCTGCATTAGTAAACAAACCTTCTTTCACTATTTATTTTAAGCAAACAACCTCGCCTGCATAAACCACATAGCCAGCCACAACACTGTTGTGGATTGTTTTTTGGCGTGCCCACAGATTAATGCTGCCACAAGGGCTCGCACTTCCTGCAGTATTGAATGCAAAGTTGGTCAACGGTACATTTGTTGTGCCGGAATATACATTCGGTGCTAAAGAGCTGGTCAATGCATAGTTTTCTAGGTAAGCGTCATTCACAGAGAATTTACCGGTGATGGTTTCCCCTTTCATATAACCTCCGCAACCACCTTTATCAATGGTTAGTGAGATTTGTGGAAGTTGATTATCCATCTGGATTCTTTGGCTGACACTCGCTCCGTTTTCATTCTCCAGTGTTATCTCTAACAAATCATTCGTTCCCGGATTGAACCGTGCAAGGATACTGCCGATGTTGTTGAGATAATCTTTGTATTCATAATAGAATGTAACCGGATCGGGTGTTACAACCGGATGTGTTATCTGGTTAGTTGATGTGTCGTAACCTAATAGCTGTAACGGACTGTTTAGGTAATAGGATAATCCCGAAACCAGGTTGCGAACCCGGGCACGATATTTTAATCCCGCTAAAGGCGCAGATAAACCCTGCATAACAATTTCTCCTGCAAACGGACTGTTGTCATAAGTGCCCGCCTGATTAAACTCAAGTTTGGCTCCCGGTTTTGTCAAACCGTTTACAGGATTAATATTATCAACTGAAATGCCACCGAGCGTAATCATGACAGGGTTTTTGCCGTCCCATGTTTTTCCAGGCGCAACTTGTATATAGGAGTCAACAATGTTTCCCCAATACGGAACAACATTCTGGTCTTTAGTAGATGGGGGAACATTCCATGAAAGTACAGCGCGGACTTTTATCACAGTAGGTTTGCCACAAGGGTTTCTGTATTTCGAAAAGTCGAAAGGCAGAATAACAGAGTAAGCAAGACCTTCTGAAGGCAAGGCAATATCAAAAACATTCACGTAAGCTGTTCCAACATATTTCCATGTGCAGTCCACATCCGTTTGGATCCAGAATCCAACATACTCTTTACTGCCTTTTGTGCAAAGGCTACCGGAATAACCGGATGGTTTTTTTACCCGCAGGGATGCTACCAAAGCTTCTTTGTGATAGTCAAGTCCAACACAATACAATTCTTCATAATTCACATTTCCTTTCAGGGAAAGAAATTTTTTAATACTGGCAGCCCAGTCTATTCCCGCTTCAAGAAAAATTTGTTGGTTTTGAGCCATCAAGGCCGGACTTTTGGCATACACGGTTTCGTGCAAAATTTTGACACCAATACGTTCCGGTTCAATTTTTGATTTCTCGTTGGCATACAGTTTTGAAAGTTCAGCCAGTTCAATTTTAGGGGCTAATACAGCTTCCTGAATGGTTGCGAGCTTTGCCTTATCAGCAGCAGAAGTGCTGGCAAGGCTGGATAAGCTGACATTCGGATTTAGAATGGCTTTAGTTAGTAATGAACCGATTTTTTCGAAAGGAAAATTTGGCTGGAGCAAAACCATTGGTGCTATCTGAATATGTGCTTCTTTCATATCTCCCCAGGCTACAGATTGTGTAGGATTGCTGTTAAGTGGAGTATTCCAAGAAAGTATTGCCCGCAACTTTGGAAGGTTGGCCTTCGTGCACAAGAGATTTTTGGGATCAATCTTCAGTCGAACAATGTAAGAGATAGGTTTTTCCAAAGCGCCATTACAATCTTTGCTGTCCGGAATGTCATGAACGTTTACCGCAGCCATACCCATGTCCTGCCAGGAGGCGCCATCACCATAATCCAGAAAAAAACGAACATATTCCATAGAGCCTTTGCCACAGAGGTTTCCGCCATATCCGCTGCTGCGCGATATTTTGATGGTTGCAGTCAGCTCTTCCATCACCGGCTGATAGCCAATACAACCCAACTCTTCAAAAGCGGTATTGTATTTAAGCGGGAGGATCGCTTTCAGTTTGCTGTTGACAAGGGTGCCAAAATAGTTGGCATTTTCGGCCAGCAGTTTTGGCGCATTGCCTCTGCTGTCAAGATGAACTTTAAGCTCTTTGTCTGATAATTGTATCATTTTTTTAAAGTTTAAATTTTGCCTTACTCTGTTGTTTGTAGGGTTTTCAGGAACTCCCTTGGTTTGTTTATGTTTCATTTTTATAGGGTTGATTGCTCTTTTCAAAAATTACTGCAATCAATTATTGATATAAAAAGCAGCATCAGATATTCCGGAATAAAATGTTGCTGCAGGATATTCTGTTATTGTGAACACAAAGGTGGAAAGGCTTTGAAAGTCAAACAAGAGTTGTTTAGCTGTTTTTGCAGCAGAAAAGCACGGTTTTTTAAAAGGGTGTTTTTCCTGTTTTTTATTCGGTAATTTTTACAATAGAAATAGTAATATGTCTTGAATCGCTTTACAGTATGGAGTTCTGAATAAACAGAATGTTGACGGGTATTTTAAATTTTGGAAGGGCATTCCTCTTTTGCTTTTTAGGAAATACATTTGTTAAACAAATTATTTATTCATCTTTTAATTAACTTTTCAAAAAATGAAAAACAAAGCAAACCCCTTTTTGATGCTGATTGCGGTTTTCAGTGTCACACTTTTTTCTTGTGGCGAACCAACAACACCGGGTGGTGGTGGCGGGACAGATACTGTGGCTGATGTGAAAAAAGAATTTTGTGGCGTACCACCTGATATGCTGGTGCAGTTAATCAGAAATTACAAAACAGAAGTCTGGACAAAAACATCCGATCCTCGCGCCGGAAAATATGATGCACGCTTTATGGAAATAAGTATCGAGCAGCTGGAGAACTTTTTGGCTTATGCCAAGCAAAGCGCTAAAAAGGACAGTCTGAAAGTTACGTCAATCAGGATGTATTATATCAACTATCCTGGCGAAAAAAAGAACGAAGAATATCTGTTGTCGCACCCAACAGACAATGTGTTTGATAAATATTCAGGATGCCATTCTATAGCTTTGGTCCCTGTTGTGGGTACAAGTATTCGCGATGCAGCACGCAGAGATTATTATAGTGTTGGTCATCCGCCAAGCGCTGTTTTGACAATGACTGATTTTACGGCAAATGCAAACCTGGTTTTTATGCCGGACAATTGCGGAGCAAGTTCGCCAATGGAAAATCACAATGAAATATGCCCTCCAATGCGAGGCTGTATGCTGGGAACATTATTGGAAGCTGCAGATACTGAATCGGCAACCGAATAAACAATTATGGCATTAGATCAGATTTTACATCACATCAGTTATTGTAGCGAGATGCTTGCGTATTTCGCTACAATACTGTTTTATGCCCGACACAAAAGTGTTGTCTCTTTTATCTTACTCGTGCTGATGAGCATGATTTTTATCACAGAGACAATGGGAAAGTTTAAACATTTTTTCCCCGGATTTCATAACGTGTTTGTGGTACAGAATGTTGAAATGTTGATCGAGATTTTTCTTTTCATGCTTGTTTATTTTTATTCGCTTAGTAGTATTGTGCTAAGGAAAGTGATTTTTGTGATGCTGTTTATATATTTGATCGTGGCGATTGTCTCCGTCATCTTTTGGCAACCACTTGATAAAGTTTTCCCTACTTATGCGTTGGTTACAGGAGGTCTATTTATTTTGGTAGCGATTCAGCTTTATTTTTATGAAGGCATAAAAAACATGCAGCAGCAACGCTTCAACAGAAGCTACTTGTTTTATATCAGCATTGGGTTGTTCATTTTTTATGCCAACGAAATACCGGTGATGACTTTGTTCAATTACTTTTTGACTAACAATACCAGTGTAGAAAAGATATTGTTCATCTTCAACCTAAAGCTCGTTGTTAGTATCGTTTTTTATAGTCTTTATTCATTTGGCCTTTTATGGACGACAAAGAAATAACCTTCCTGATTTTTTCCGCAAGTATCACGATAATTCTTGTAAGTATAGGACTGGTGCTGTTCCTGCTGTTTTTTATCTACACAAAAAATAAAAACCTGAAAGAGCAATATCTGCTGAAAGAACAGTACGAAAAGGAGCTTTTTACTGCAAGGATTGAAATTAAGGATCAAACTTTACAACATGTGGGTCGTGAATTGCATGACAATATCGGACAGCTGTTGACTGTCGCCCGCATTCATTTGAAAGGTCTGGCCAGGCAAATCGAAAATGAAAAGCTAACAGAGGTAAATACGATAACGGGAAATGCTTTAGAGGAATTAAGGAAACTATCCAGGTCGCTTATCAAGGGAATGTATGAAATGGATGCACCTCTTACAGAATTGATTACACACGAGTTGGCTTTGATAAAGAAAACCGGTGTTATCAATGCTCATCTCAAAATATATGGGGCAGAGTACAGGCTGGACCCTGAACATGAAATTATTTGCTTCAGAATCTTACAGGAATTTGTATCGAATGCTCTTAAATATTCGGGTTGTGAAAATCTTTATTTTGAATTGCATTATATGCCTGAGCTGTTTGTTTTGGTTCTCAAAGATGATGGCAAAGGATTTGATGAAAACAAAGTGATTAAAGGTAACGGCTTAAATAATATTGAAGTAAGAGCACGGATGATTGGTGCAACTCACCAACTGCAAAGCAAGCTTGGAAAAGGAACAAATGTTACGTTACAATTAAAACAAAAGAAAAATGACACAGTATAGTATTGCAATCGTTGACGACCATCAAATTGTCTCTGAAGCCATCGCCGGATTAATAAATGCCATGCCACAATTTAACGTGTTGTATGAAGTACGCAACGGAAGGGAGTTGGTGAATAAATTTTCAGGTAAAAAAAATATTCCGGACTTGGTTTTACTGGATATCAATATGCCAATCATGAACGGATTCGAAACGGGAGCATGGTTGCAGGAGCATTATCCTGAAGTTCCTTTTGTGGCACTCACTATGAATGATGATGATGAATCAATTATTAAAATGTTGCGACTTGGTGCAAAGGGCTATCTGATAAAAGATATTGACAGCGATGAGTTGCTGGTAGCGCTTGATGAAGTATTTAAAAAAGGATTTTATTATACAGACCTTGTCACTTCAAAACTGTTACACAATCTTGGCGAGAAAAAGCCTGCTGTAAAGGAGCTCGATTTGAAAGAAAAGGAAATGGAGTTTATAAAACTTGTTTGCACCGAAATGACCTACCGTGAAATTGCTGAAGCCATGTACGTCAGTCCGAAAACGGTTGATGGATACAGGGATGCTTTGTTTCAAAAACTGGATGTAAAAAACAGGATAGGATTGGTAATGTTTGCCATTAAAAACGGTTGGGTGGAAGTTTAAAATTTTCTGAATGAAATTAAAAAAGGCAAAAGGTTATCTTCGCAATAAATAAAGCATCAGCGAAAAATGGCAACAAATACTACATCTCAGGCGCGGGAAGAAATTTTAAGCAAAATCAGAAAAGCTTTAAATGCAGACCGGCTACCGATGCCATTCCCTGAAGCAGAATACTGGAATCCGGCTTCTGCTTTTATAAAGAATGAAACTACTTCAGACGAATTGTTTGCGGAAAACTTTGTTGGTCTTGGTGGAAAATATATTTACTGCGAAAATGAGCAGGAGCTACTGCAAAATATTGCTGCCCTTTATGAAAATAGAGAATGGTTTAACCTCTTTTGCTCAGACCAACGTTTGCTGGAAATTTGCCGGAATAATAAACTTGATTTTGTAAAAGCAGCAAACAATTCGGATGAAACTGCAGATGCCTGTATCACAGGCTGCGAGGCACTCATAGCTCGTACGGGTTCTTTTCTGATGAGTAGTCGACAGCATCTGGGAAGGGTCAGTTCTGTTTTTTACCCGGTTCATATTGTTGTTGCCTACAAGGCTGATCTCGTGTATGACATCAGTGACGGACTGGAATTGTTACAACAAAAATATAGCGGAAATCCCCCTTCAATGATTAGCATACAAACCGGGCCAAGCCGCACTGCAGATATTGAAAAAACATTGGTTACCGGAGTGCATGGCCCGAAGGAAGTATTTTGTTTTTATGTGAATGTGTAATAAGATTGTAAGATAATTAGATGAATATAGTATGTTGGTCAAAGTTTTTGGTAGTGCCGTTCAGGGAGTAGAAGCGATTACAATAACAATTGAAGTGGATGCTACCGGTGGCGGTTTGACCGGATACTTCATTGTTGGCTTGCCGGACAATGCAGTAAAAGAAAGTATTGAACGGATTGTGTCAGCAATAAAGAATAATGGATTTGAACGACCACGTACCAAAATACTGGTCAACATGGCTCCTGCCGATATCCGGAAAGCCGGTTCGGCATATGACTTACCTATAGCAATAGGTATGCTGGCCGCATCTAATCAACTGTCTTCAGAAGGCATCGGCGATTATATTATTATGGGAGAATTGTCACTTGATGGCTCTTTGCAACCCATAAAAGGTGCCTTGCCTATGGCTATTCAGGCCAGGAGCGAAAATTTCAAAGGGATGATTCTTCCCAAAGAAAATGCCAGGGAAGCTGCTTTGGTGAACAATCTGAATGTATACGGTGTAACGCATATCCGCGAAGTAATTGAATTCTTTAATAATCCTGATTCCTTACAACCACTTGTGGTGAACACACGGGAAGAATTTTATGAAAATCAGCAACATTTTGACATTGATTTTAATGACGTAAAAGGGCAGGAAAATGTTAAGCGGGCTCTGGAGATTGCGGCAGCAGGAGGTCATAATGCTATTTTAATCGGACCGCCAGGTGCCGGCAAAACAATGCTGGCTAAAAGACTGCCT
>DLGS01000003.1 GCA_002482815.1 Bacteroidetes bacterium UBA7688 | reverse complement strand
AAGAATAAAGTACTCCTGCTGCAAGCGGAATGGCAATTACGTTATAGCCAGTTGCCCATATCAAATTCTGAATCATTTTTTGATAGGTCGCTTTTCCAAAAAGAATTAGGTTAGCAATGTCCTGCGGGTTACTGTTTACCAAAATAATGTCGGCTGTTTCGGCAGCTACATCTGTTCCGGAGCCCACAGCAATTCCAACATTAGCCTGCGCCAATGCTGGAGCATCATTTACGCCGTCGCCTGTCATTGCAACGAACTCTCCTTTACCTTGTAATTCTTTTACAATTTCCACTTTTTGATGTGGAAGCACCTCGGAGAAATAACCGTCTAATCCCAGCTTATCGCTAACAGCTTTTGCTGTTTTTTCATTGTCGCCCGTCGCCATTAATACTTTAATATTGTTTTTCTTAAACACTTTAATTGCTTCCGCAGATTCAGGTCTGATTTCATCTGCCAAGGCAATGTACCCTGCGAGCTTTCTCTCGATTAAAACAAATACCACCGTTTCTGCAGCATCACTAAAAGCATCTTCTGGAATGCCGATTTTCTCGTCTCTTAAATACCCTGGGCTTACCACTTTTATATCTTTCCCTTCCACGCTGGCTTCAACACCTTTACCAGTAATTGCATTAAATTTTTGAAGTTGTGGTATGGTAATTTTTCCATCTTTTACTTTCTTCAAAATGCCAACAGCAATAGGATGCTCCGAGCTCTGCTCTAAAGCACTGGCTAAACGAAGGATTTCTTGATCAGAATAGCTCTTATCCACAGATTGTATTCTTGTTACCCCAAAATCACCTTTGGTAAGTGTTCCGGTTTTATCAAACAGCAACACGGAAATTTTACGTGACTCTTCAAACGCAGTTCTGTTGCGAATCAATAAACCGTTTTGTGCAGATACTGCGGTAGAGATTGCGACTACCAAAGGTATAGCTAAGCCTAAGGCGTGAGGACAGGCAATAACCATAACCGTAACCATTCGTTCTAAAGCATACACAAAAGGGAAACCTAATATCAGCCAGACAGCCAGTGTACCAAAACCTACAGCTAAGGCAACATAGGTAAGCCATTTTGCAGCCCTGTCTGAAAGATTCTGCATTTTGGACTTGGTTTTTTGAGCATCTTCCACCATTTTGATTACCTTATTAAGGTAACTGTCTTTACCAGTATGTTCTACCTTGATCCTTAATACGCCGTTACCGTTTATCGATCCACCAATTACTTTTTCATCGAGTTCTTTCTTTACTGGTTTTGATTCGCCAGTAAGCATAGACTCGTTTAAGTAGCTACTCCCTTCAGTAATGATACCATCAGCTGGTACTTTTTCACCGGGTTTCACCAAGATGATATCATCTTTCATTAAATCTTCCAACTTAATATCTTCTACACTTTCTCCCTTTACGCGGTGTGCTTCCGCAGGCATCATACTTACCAATAGCTGCAATGCTTTGGATGCGCCCAGCACACTTTTCATTTCAATCCAATGACCTAAAAGCATAATCGCAATTAAGGTCGCCAGTTCCCAAAAGAAATCTACTCCGGGCAAACCGAAGACAGTTGCCGAACTATAAAAATACGCGACACTGATAGCCATGGCAATTAAGGTCATCATCCCCGGCGAAGCTTTTTTAACCTCAGACCATAAACCTTTTAAAAAAGGCCAACCACCGTAAAAATATAAGATACTGGAAAGACCAAAAAGAATGTACGGATTGCCCGGAAGCAAAAACTCATAATTGAAAAAATCCTGAATCATAGGCGAAATCAACAGAATTGGCCCTGTAAGCACCAAAGTCAGCCAGAATCGTTTTTTAAAGTCTGCAATCATCATTTTGTGATGGTCATGACCAGCCATTCCCATTGGGATGGCATCATGATCCATTTTGGAATGGTCCATTTTACTGTGGTCCATCTTTGAATGATCCATTTTTGAGTGATCAACAACAGCACTTTCCTCCGCTTTCTCATCCTCAATGGCTGTGGATTTAGTTTCATCTTTTTCCTCAGGCTTTGTTGCAGAAGATGAACTTTTTTCCTCTTTTTCGTATTCGAGTTTATTTGCAGTCTCATCCGGTTCGGTCACTTCAGCATTTTCTGTCTTTGCCACAGTGGTTGCTTCAGGGCTTTCCTTTTCTTCAGGCTCTGTTGCCGAAGATGAATCTTTCTCTTTTTTGAGTTCATTTGCAGTCTCATCCGGTTCGGTTACTTCAGCATCTTCTTTCTTTGCCACAGTTGCTGCTTCGGGGCTTTCCTTCTCTTTCTGGATTTTGTCTGATGAAGGAATAACTGGGGCTTCCTCTTTATCCTCTTTAGTTTTGTCTTGCGAATTTTGCGCTACAAAGGAATCGTAACTACGTTGTTGTACAGCTGATTTTATACCTGCCACATTCAAACGGGTTTCATCGTAGCGAACCGTGGCGGTTTCAGTGGCGTAATTCATTGTCACACTTTCAACGCCTGGCACCTCGCCGAAGTGTTTTTCCACTTCTTCTACACTCCAGACTGATAGCATGTCGTGTACATTGATATTGCTTGTTTTCATAAAAAATATTTACAATTTAAGATGTCTGTATGTCTTCATTTGGGAGCTTGCGTCCCATAAAATCAATGCTTGGCATTGGCTTGTGCTTTTCAAGTTGAATAATGGATATTTCATTTTTGTAGGTTTTATAGAAATGCTTTAGTTGTTTTTATCACTCTTAGGAGCACTACTATTTCAGCGTCAAGAGAAACTTTTGCTTTCTGCCAGTGTGCCGTCCAAATCAGAAATTATTAGTTTTTTCATATTTTCTTTCTGATGTGTTTTATTGTTTATCCATTCCCATTGGCATATTGCCCTGATAAAAGGTGTGTGAAATCATAAACAACCGTTCTGCAACAATAATTAAGACAATCCCAAATATTCTTTTTACCTCTACAATGCACCTACCACAGCACATGTTTTTTATATTTAATTGAGTTTTCATTTGTATCTAAGCTTGATTAATAGTACAATCTTGGGAACTCTAGTTTTTTGCTATCTAGAGATTTAAAGCAATTTCTCTTTTCCTCATGTAGGTATTGTCAACCACCCTTCTATTTTATAGTGTTTTTCACCTCTCCACAGGTCAACATCGCCTTACCGTAATAAGGATTTTTAACATCTTTTGTAAGGCTTAGCCAGTCCGCACCCTTATTGTCATTAAACATAGGGCAATGCAACTGGTAAAGAACCTGATTTAAAGGTTTAAAAGTATTGGTAACCGTAATCATACGCTCCGATACTTGCTGAAAAGCTTTTCGCATCTCCGCTATGGATTTAAAATGAGCTGTATGCTGTAGCGTGTTCTCCATAGCACTGCTCTGTGCCATCCATACCTTATGCGAATCGCCAGTAAATAATGACATATTTACCTTAGAAAGGGATGCTTTCATTTCTTCCGCTGCTTTTTGTGCTTTAGGCAGATCATCAGCTATAAGCGCATCTTTTATAGCTAGGTAGTTTTTAAAAAGAGGTTGTAAAGAAGCTTTGGCTTTGACGCTAACACTTAAACGCGTAACAGATTTATTTTGCGATGCACTCGCACTTTCTGAAGTTGCAGTACCACCGTGATTATGTCCGGTCATCACTGGTCCGCCTTCAGGACTCATCATACTCGGTTTGCCTGCTAATTGTGCGGCTGCATCAATACTAAATGTACCGTTTACGGCAATTTCTTCTCCTTCTTGTAAACCACTTTCAATCAGGTAACCTTCTCCCAGTTCGGGGCCTAAAACAACCTCACGCATCAAAAAGTTAACCCCTTTTCCAGAAGTGGATTTTAGATAAACTACGGAACGTTTACCCGTCCACATTACCGCTGTTTTAGGAACAACCACACTATTAAATTTTTTTGTCAATCTAGCTTCTACCGTACCGGAAGCAAACATTTCCGGCTTTAATTTAAGCTGGCTGTTAGAAATGGCAACTCTTGCTTTGGCTACCCTGGTATTTGGGTCAATAACTGGGTCCAGATAAGATATAGTTCCTTTAAAATTTTCGCCGGGTAAAGATTGGACTGTAAAAGTTATTTTGTCTCCTTTTTTCACCCATGCCATATCCGACTCATAAATATCGAATAGCACCCATACTTGGGACAGGTTAGCGACTTGATAAATGGCTTGGCCTTGACCGATATAGTCGCCAGGATTTACCATTTTTTCGGTTACATAACCAGAAACATCTGCCAGAACTGGGAATTCCTGCTTTCTGTTACCGCTTTGGAGCATCTGCGTTATTTGGCGATCCGAAAGCTTCCAGTTCTTTAATTTTTCTTTTGCCGATTTAAAAAGCTGAGGCTGTGTTTCTCTGATCTTTTGCGCTTCAAAAAGCTCTTCTTGTGCGGTTACCAATTCGGGGGAATAAACGTAAGCAATAACTTGCCCTTTATTAACGTACTCTCCGGTAAAATTAATCATCAATCTTTCTATCCTTCCCGGGATATGTGAGGACTGAGAGTAAATCAAGCGTTCATCAGCCTGTATCTTACCGTTTAACCTGACTGATTTTACAGGGGCAGTTTTTCCAACTACAGCGGTGCTTACATTTGCCAATTGCATTGCCATTGGCGACATGCTGATCGCCATTGGATCTCCCTCTTCGGTATCGTCCTTAAGCGGTATCAGTTCCATTCCGCAGATCGGACAGTCGCCTGGTTCGTTCTTTCGAATTTGTGGGTGCATGGAGCAAGTCCAGATGGTACTTTTTGAGTTTTCTCCAGCGAGGGAGGTACCGTGTTGATGCTCGTCTTTTGACGGATTTCCTGAGCTTCCAAAGAAAAGCCATCCTAACAAAACCCCTATAATTAGCGTAGGCACCGCTATGATGCTTATATTTTTCCAGTTCTTTTTCATCTTATCTTGATTTTGACGTAATGTATTCTAATTTAGCCACGGCAATGTGATAGCTTGCCATTGCAGAAGCCTTCATTTTTTTGTATTTAAGTAGTTCCTGTTGCATGCGCAGCACCTCTTCGAAATCTTTTCCCGAGTTTCCGTAGGCCGTAAAAAGCAAGCGAAGTGTTTGTTCGGCATCGATTACCTGTTGGTCATATAGCATGATTAATTCCCGCTGTTGCCCAATTTCAAACCAGGCCATTTCATAGCTGGATGTCAGGTAATTAACAAGGTCTTCTTTCTGAAGCGAATAGCTTTCCTGCATTAACTGGGCTTCTTTTACTGCTGCTTTATATTTGTTTCTAAAAATGGGAATGGTTACAGATGCCATTGGCATAAACACTCCCTTGCTGTTATCAGACATCGACATAGCGGAATTTGGATCCATTATCATGTACTCTACCCCCAGTCCTATCTTTGGCAACCCTTGATTACGAGCGGCGAGTTCACTATAGACGCTCGACTCGCTTTTTGCATTAAGTTCATCCAACAAAGGATGCTTATTGAGCAGGGAATCCTTCCGGTAATCAGCCGGTAAAGAATCGATCCATAACGAATCGACTATCACAACTCTATCTTGTTCTTTACGGTTCTGGAATTTGTTAAAAGTCGCCGTTAAAGCCCGCTCCTTATTTTTTAAAATCTGTAGGTTGGTACGGCTATCTTTTAACATAATATCTACCCTCAATACATCCACCATACTGCCCGTGGCGTTTCTAAACTTTACATTGGCGATGTTCTTATAAGAGTCGAGTATTTCAGCATTATCCTGTTCTACCTTTTTCAGTAAATTCAATTCGTATAGAGGATAGTAAGATGCTGCCACCTGATAATAGAGTTGGTTGCGGGCGTCGATAAAAGCCTGATATTTGGCTTCAGCCATTGAAGTTGCAACATCCCCTTGTGCTTTAAGCGTTCCAAACCATGGAAACATTTGCATCAAGGACAGCTCTGCTCTTTGCCCGTTCATAGGCTTAAGCAGGTATCCGAAGGATAAAGTAGGATCTGGCAGGGTGTTTACCTGTGCTACTTTCTGCAATGCAATCTCAAAATCTTTATACTTAGCCTGCAAGCCAGGATTGTTGTCTGCTGCCGATTTAAAATAATCGTTTAGCGTTTGGGCGTTTAGCCCAATGCCGGATAACATCAATATAATTAGCGTTAACTTTTTCATTTTGCTTTCATTTGTTTTTTAATCACTGTTTCTCGCCAATAAGCTTGTAGCACCGGAACTACAAACATGGTCATGATCTGTATCGTCATTCCTCCAAAAGTTGGAATAGCCATCGGTATCATAATATCTGCACCCTTACCGGTAGAGGTAAGCACAGGCAACAGCGCAATAATGGCTACAGCAGCAGTCATCATCGCAGGTCGTACTCGTTTTTTCCCTGCTTCTACTACTGCTTCTCTTACTGCTTGGACAGTTTGAGGGTTCTTCTCTTCAAATACCTGATGGATGTAAGTTCCCATAATTACTCCGTCATCAGTTGCTATCCCAAACAGGGCAATAAAACCGACCCATACTGCCACACTCAGGTTAATTGGGTGCATTTGGAAAAGGTCCCGCATATTTACATCTGCGACTGAAAAATCGAGAAACCAACCTTGTCCGTAAAGCCAAAGCATAATAAACCCGCCGGCAAAGGCCACAAAAACACCAGAAAAGTGAATGGATGAGGCAATAACAGTTTTAAATTGAAAATAAAGTAAAAGGAAAATAATGACCAAACTGATTGGAATAACTATTGAAAGTCGCTTAACCGCCCTAATCTGGTTTTCGTAACTACCGGAAAACTTATAGTTTATACCGGCTGGAACTATCAGCTCTCCGGAATCTATTTTACTTTTAATAGCTTCCTGTGCGTCATTTACCACATCTACTTCGGCGAATCCGTCTTTTTTATCCAATAGAACGTACCCTACCAAAAATGTGTTTTCACTTTTGATGACCTGCGGTCCTCTTACATATTCTATATCAACTACTTGGCTCAACGGAATTTGAGCTCCGGTAGGCGTTGGGATCAGAATTTTTTTCAAAGATGCGGGATCGTCACGTAATTCACGGGGATAGCGCACCCTAACAGGGAACCTTTCTCGTCCTTCAACAGTTGAAGTAACCTTCATCCCGCCGATAGCCGTTTCAATGGTTTGTTGCACATCCTCTACACTCAAACCATATCTTGATATTTCTTCTCTGTTGATGTTTAGATGTAAATAAGGCTTTCCAACAATACGGTCGGCAAAAACCGCTTCAGATTTAACGGAAGGAACTTCTTTCAAAATACCTTCCAGTCGCATCCCGAAATCTTCAATGGTCTTAAGGTCTGGGCCATATACTTTTATGCCCATTGGTGCCCGCATTCCTGTCTGCAACATGACCAATCTGGTTTCTATAGGCTGTAGTTTAGGTGCCGAAGTAACGCCTGGTATTTTTGCCACGCTAATAATTTCATCCCAAATATCATCTGGCGATTTGATATGTGCTCTCCAGTTACGGTAAAATTCGCCGTTCTCATCTGTGAGCAAGTCAGCTTCTTTTATACCTCTTTTTAAACCTTCCTCGTTACTGATGGAATCGCCAGAGGCGGTAATAAACCTGTCTTCTTTATCCACTTTAAACCTCGTTCTATGTCCGTTCTCGTTCAAGATAAACTCGGGTTTATAATTTACCACATTTTCATACATGGATATTGGCGCCGGGTCAAGTGCAGATTCTACACGACCCATTTTCCCGACTGCTAAGTCAACCTCAGGGATATTGTTTAGCAACATATCTAGCTGTCCTATAACTTTCCTGTTATACTCAACGCCCGAGTGAGGCATAGCAGTAGGCATCAGTAAATAGCTCCCCTCGTTTAAAGAAGGCATAAATTCGGATCCAATCCCCGGAAAAACACGGGAAGAAGCTGTCCAACCACTTGATTTCCTGACCTGCCAACCTGTTTTTTCGACGCCCTTAGCAATAAAACCAAAAGTGCTATCGAAACCTAACCAAATAAGTACACCCAATAGAATGGTAAATACCGGGAGAAGCATAAATTTTCCTTTGTTCCGCAGACACCATTTAAGCACTGGAACATAAAAATGGACTATGGTCATCAAGGCCAAAAGGATCACGCCAATCAAAACCAAAACAAAGAAATAGTTAACTATTAAACTATTCTGCGGACCAAGCGGCATCCATTCTTCTGTAAGAAAAAAGGAAGCAATAAAAAGTACCAGACCCAAATTAAGATGGTTTGAGTAGGGCTTAATCTTTTCTGGCCAGCGGTGTTCATACAAGTTATTGAAACCGATGACAATTAGTGTGATAGGAAGCCAAGTACGCATATAAATGGTCAAATGTACGCCTGCCGCTATCAGCGTAAAGCTCCATAATCTTCTGACTCGTTTTTTATCGTAATCGATTCCAAAAATGAGATGTGCCAATGCGGGCAATACCACAATACCGAGTATAAATGCACCCATAAGGGCAAATGTTTTAGTAAAAGCGAGGGGTCTAAAGAGTTTACCTTCGGCAGATTCCATTGCAAATACTGGAATAAAACTCACAACCGTGGTAGCCAAAGCAGTGGTTATGGCTGAGGCGACCTCTACCGTGGCTTTGTAGATGACCGACATGAGCTCTTTCCCTTTTACGCCGTGGTTTTCTGGCAGTTCAAGATGCCGGATAATGTTTTCGACAAAGACAATTCCGATATCAATCATGACACCAATGGCTATGGCTATCCCAGAAAGGGCAACCACATTGGCATCCACACCGGCATATCGCATGAAAATGAACGTCATTAAAACGCCAACTGGCAGTAAGCTTGAAATAATGATAGAAGCCCGAAGGTTAAGCACTAAAATCAAAACCACGATAATACTGATGAGTACCTCATGCGACAAGGCGCTCTCGAGTGTTCCTATGGTCTCGTGTATCAGTTGCGTACGGTCATAAAACGGGATGATGGTAAGCTGGCTTTCTACTCCATTAGCCAATTTCTTTTTGGGTAAACCTGGCGCAAGTTCCTCAATTTTATCCTTTACACTGTTGATTACCTGTAGCGGATTGGATCCGTACCTTGCCACTACTACACCTCCCACTACCTCTGCGCCACCTTTATCCAATAAACCTCTGCGGGCAGCCGGACCCAGCGTAACCACACCAATATCTTTGATACGAATTGGTACATTATTTTGTACCGACACCACCACCTTTTCTATATCTTCTACTTTTTTTATGTAACCTAATCCTCTTACCAGATATTCAGCTTGGTTAATTTCAATTGTTTTTGCGCCTACATCTTTATTGGATTTTTGCACCGCCTGCATTACTTTAGCCAGTGGGATATTGTAAGCTTTGAGCGCATCAGGGTTTACATCTATTTGATATTCTTGTACAAAACCTCCAATAGAGGCGACTTCAGAAACGCCTTCTACGGCATTGAGTCCATACTTAACATAAAAATCTTGTGCGGTACGTATTTCATGCAAATCCCAACCACCGGTAGGGTTGCCGTCTTTATCCCGTCCTTCCAACGTATACCAATATACCTGCCCCAAAGCAGTGGCATCAGGGCCGAGGCCAGGAGTTACGCCATCTGGCAATAAACCTGCTGGCAGAGAGTTAAGCTTTTCAATAATTCGGGATCGGGACCAATAGAATTCAGTATCTTCTGAAAAAATGATATAAATACTGGAAAAACCAAAAATGGAAGAGCTTCTGATGGTTTTAACTCCGGGGATACCCAATAAATAGGTAGTAAGCGGATAAGAGATTTGATCTTCGATATCTTGAGGCGAGCGTCCAGACCATTGCGTAAACACAATCTGCTGGTTTTCGCCAATATCAGGAATGGCATCTACCGGAACTGGGTCTTTCGGTAAAAATCCCGTATTCCAGTTAAAAGGCGAATTTACCACTCCTAAGGTAACAATGGCAACGAAAATAAGACCTGTGACTAACTTATTCTCTAAAAAATATTTGATGATTTTATTTAACATAACTTATGTATTGTAAAGGATTGGATTACAAAACTCAGACGCAGATAAACGCACCTGACGGCACAGAGATTTGCATCTCTGAACATACATTAAGATTATGTTTTATTAAATAAGGAAGGACTGAATTAGAACCGGAATATCGAGTGCCAAGATTGGAGGCTCGTAATAATTGGCAGTAACAGGTATAGAATGGATAGAGCCGAATAGATAAACGAAAACATCTGTAAAACTGGCAAGAAATACACTGTTGCTGTTTAATGCGAAAGAAGAAGAAATTTTAAACTGATCTTTAACCTCAAGATTCACAATGTGGTCTTCACAGCATGATTTATTTCGAACACCTGATTGATTAGCACAGTCTTGTTTACCTGATTCCAGCATACCACATGCAGGAGATTCGGCACCTATTACACTAATGTTATTTTTAAATACCTTTCCTCCGCAGTAATGCGATGCAAAACTTACCCCTACTTGAGTGATAAGTAAGAACAAAGCAAAGAATATGGAAAAAGCACTTTTCATTAACTGTAAAACTTTTTTTTCAAAGATAATATAATTTGGATAGAAAAATAATGACCACCGTCACTAATCACACAAATAGTTAATTTATAATTAATAATCGCACTAAATCATACCAATATTGATGCTCTGCTACTTAGTACAGTGTGTTTAAATTTCCTAAGCAAGCCAGCCTGAATTTTACATTTAGACTTTTTACAATTAAAGTCCAGATAGTTTTTTTGAAATATAGAGCGTTAACGATTGCAGCGGCATCCTTTTTTTCGTTCTACCAAAAGTCCAATAAATATATACGAAAAAAGATACAGCGGATATGCGTGTTACCCTGCCTGTGGCAGGCAGGAAACGCCCAAAAACCTCCTTTACATTATATAAGCAGTTTTATCTGACCTAACATTCACCTATCATCTTTCTTTGAGGCTGTAAAAATCATAGACGTAAAAAACGTCCATGATTTCTTTTTTAAACGTTGCTATTCCGAGTTATTTTATAAGTGATCAATAAAAACCAACTTACTTCAACCTTTCCAAAGCAGCCTTCATTTCTGCGATTTCTTTCTTTTGAGCTTTAATAATATCATCAGCTAATTTGCGTACCTCTGGATCTTTGATATTAGCATTTTGACTCGTCATAATAGCAGATGAATGATGCGGAATCATAGCCTTCATATACTGTACATCTCCAACGGGAGTCTGAGTTCTTAATGCTGTAAGCACCAATCCAAAAACAACGATACTACCAATGATAATTGCTCTATTCGTTTTTTTATCTGGGTACATTTTCCCCATCATCAATAGCATGATGATAGCCATTGGGCTTACCATTAACAAAGCCATATAAATACGGTTCAAGCTAATATAAAAATGATCAATATCTACAATATTTATGAACATGATGGAATACATCACGATAAAAGAGATGCCCATTGTTAGGGCAAATTTGCGGTAGCCCATGCCTGCTTTTTTTTCTGTGTTTGAATGATTATTCTCCATGATTTTATAATTTATGTTTGATAATATATTTAATAAATAATTCTTAAGCCCGCTCCCCATCCGTAATCACTATCATAGTTGCCAGAAATACCTAAGTTTTTACCTAAAATATAAGTGGTGTTTAAACGATATTCTTTATCGGTATTCCAGCTTCCGCCGATACGTACACGATTGCTAATCGGGATTTCTCCTCTGCCAATTTCAAATCTTAACTTTCCGGTTTGACTAATCCTAACATCTGTTTGGATAAACAAGGGTAACAGATAACGTAAACCCACAAAAGCATTTTGCTCATCGTTTTTTACAAAAGCCCCTCCTTTGGTATCATTTTTAAATTCGGCACCTATATACCCAGATAAGTAAAAACGGTTATCCAAATACCGCTCCAATCGTGGCGTAATTTCATAACGACCGTCATAACTAAAGCGCCAATCAGAGTTGAAACTGTAGCGTACATTGGAAACATTGAACATTCCGTAATTTGCCTGTGATTGGATGGCGGTGGTTGCCCAAAAGAAAGGATGGTTTGATTCTCTTAATACAGGATTATTATCTCTGTATTGAGCTATTTCTGGCGTAATTGGAGAGTTTTGATACCTCACAATCCTCGCCATTCCTGCGTTCATGTGGTAAAGGATATGGCAGTGGAAAAACCAATCTTTTTCTTCGTTCGCGTCAAACTCAATGGTAACCGTTTTCATCGGTTCAACACTGACTGTGTGTTTCAAGGGCGAGTATTCTCCCTGCGCATTAATTACCCTAAAAAAATGCCCATGTAGGTGCATCGGGTGTTCCATCATGGTGTTGTTGTGCATTACAAACCTTACTTTTTCGCCTTTTTTTATCGATAAAACATCTTGTTCTGAAAGGGTTTTGTTGTTAATAGACCATACATATCTTAACATCGAACCTGTAAGGTAAAGTTGGAAAGTTCTCAACGGTTGTTTGGAGTCTATTTCGGTAGAGGCTTTTGCTCTAAGCATATCATAAGTCAAAATTTTGCCTTCTCCGCCCAAACTATTCATCATTGAACCCGGAACAGTCATTTTAACGCCTCTTCCATCATCTTTCATCCCCATCATCATTCCGCCCATATCCATGCCTTCCATTTTTTTGGAGTCTGACTTCATATCCATTCCTTTCATTCCGCCGATTTGCATATCTTTCATCTTCATT
>DLGS01000145.1 GCA_002482815.1 Bacteroidetes bacterium UBA7688 | reverse complement strand
TTCTGGATGATAGAACCGGAAGTGGCTTTCAACACATTGAAAGAAAATATGGATCTGGCTGAAGACTTTATAAAATACCTGATCAGATTTGCCCTGGAAAATAACAGATCTGATCTTGAATTTTTGGCGACCAGACTGGAAGAAGAAGAAAAACAGAAACCAACAAACGAACGTAGCGACATGGGTCTGATTGAGAAGCTTGAGTTTGTGTTGAACAATGATTTTGAACGAATTACTTATACACAGGCGATTGAAATTTTATTACAAAGCCCGGCCTACAAAAAGAAGAAATTCCAATACGAGGTAAGCTGGGGAATAGATATGCAAAGCGAACATGAGCGTTACCTGGTAGAAAAACACTTTAAAAAGCCGGTTATTGTAACGGATTATCCTAAAGACATCAAATCATTCTATATGAGAATGAATGAAGATGGCAAAACTGTAGCCGCAATGGATATTCTTGCTCCGGGTATAGGAGAAATCGTTGGTGGCAGCCAAAGAGAGGAACGACTTGACAAACTGGAACAGAGGATGAAAGAAATGCATATCCCCGCTGAGGAAATGTATTGGTACCTTGATACCCGTCGTTTCGGAACCGCCCCACACGCCGGATTTGGTCTAGGATTTGAAAGAATGGTATTGTTTGTAACCGGGATGACCAATATCAGGGATGTTATACCCTTCCCAAGAACACCTAAAAATGCAGATTTTTAATGCTATCTTAAAAAAAAGTCAAAAAAATTTGGTCATTATCTCCTCCTCCATTAATATTGCTTATCTTTTTAACTTTAAAAAACAAACAAAACATGAAAAAATTAGTATTGGCAGTAGCTGCTTTGGGTCTTATCTCATTGACTTCTTGCAAAAAAGATTACACTTGCACTTGTAAAGCGAGTGGAAAAACTGACGTTGTTATTCCAATCGCAAAAGCAAAAAAAGATGATGCAACTAAAGTTTGTGATGCAGCTAAGACTACATACTCTGCTGCAGGTTATAGCTGCAGTCTTTAATTTTGTAGAGTAATTTAAGAAAGCCTCAAACTTCGGTTTGAGGCTTTTTTTTGCTTAAAATTACCGAACCAACTATCACCTGCTGGTATTTTGAACCGAGCAGAAGCTTACCTTTGGCTTTCATTTTTTAAAACAATTAAAACAAAAAATATGGCATTCACACTACCGGAATTACCTTATGGCTACGATGCTCTCGAGCCAATTATTGATGCAGCAACTATGGAAATACATCATAGCAAGCATCATAAAGCTTATGTAGACAACCTGAATAAAGCCCTTGAAGGTTCAGCAGAAGCTGAAAAATCAATTGAAGAACTGATGAGCAATATCAGCAAACACCCTGCACCGGTTCGCAATAATGGCGGAGGACATTATAACCACAGCCTTTTCTGGAAAATATTGTTGCCATCAGGCAAAAGTGCAGAACCAAGTGAAAAACTTTCTGAGGCTATCAACACAACATTTGGTTCCTTAGATACCCTGAAAGAAAAAATCGCAACTGCCGGTGCGACTCGTTTTGGCAGTGGTTGGGCCTGGCTTTGTGTAGACGCTAATAAAACTCTTTGCGTATGCTCTACTCCCAATCAGGACAATCCGTTGATGGATGTGGCAGAGTGCCCGGGAACGCCAATTTTGGGCATCGATGTCTGGGAACACGCTTACTATTTAAAATACCAGAACAAACGCCCTGACTATCTGGCCAATATCTGGAATGTTATTAACTGGGAAGAAGTCAGCAAAAATTACGAGGCAGCATTATAATAATAATTTAATGCTACTGAAAAGAGGTTGCCAATAGGCAACCTCTTTTTTTTTTCAAAAAAAGGGGAAAAACACCTTGTGAGAATCAGTTGATTTCCTATCCTGTCCGGGCATTGCTGCTGATAATTTTGTATTGAAAAGAAACAACTCTTTTTCATATCTCATTATTTAAAACCAAAAAAAATCAGCAACAATGAAAAATCAAAAATGGCTATCATTTGCCACAATTGCAGAAGAAGGCATGCAAGCCTCTAAAATGCTCGTTAAAGAACCCACCAAAGTTCCGGAATCAACCAACAAAACTTCAATGAATTATGTGTTGAATGGTTTGTGGACCGGCAAAGAAAAGGTCGGCAGAATCGAATACACGGTATTTGAATTACCCGGGGGTGGATCAACTGAAACACCTGGCCAGCCTGAATTGCCCAAAGAAGGGTTTTTCATCGCTGTACCCAAAGGCGCTTCCAATATCGCTATCAAAGTCACTTCTTCCCAAAAGGAAATTGTAAAGGAGAAAATATTAGTAAAACCTGTTCCGGAGCAAATTACTGAAATCCAAATGCTGGAAGGGAAAACCAATTTCAAAATTAATGAAGCGAGCTATGCTTCTGCAAAACTGTATCCGGGTATTGAAGCTGAATTTATTGGTTTAAAAGAAGTGGACGATGTGACTGTTGCTCATATTATCGTTTATCCCGTGCAATACAAAGCTTCTGAGCAGCAGGTGACACTCATCAAGCAAATGAATATCGAAGTGAGCTATGCTTTACCAAAAGTCCTTCCCAGAGCAAGCACCCAACAATTTGTTCCTGTCAATGGTAATTTCATTCTGGGCTATGAAAAGATTAAAAGCCTCAACAAAATTGAAGCTCCCGAACATTTGCTTGAAGCCTCTGCAATTAAACCCACAATCCTGAAAAAAGCGACTGCAGGCGCAGGTTTTGTATTGTCAAGCAGAATTACAGAACTTGAAATTGAACCGGGAATTGTATTCTCTCCTTTCCAGGCGTTGAAATTCAAATCCAGAAATTCTGAGTTGATTATTATTACCTCCACAGGCTTGAAGGAAGCAATGGAGCCGTACAGAGCTGCACGTGCATTTGCCCCATTTAATGCTATTATTGTCACAACAGATAAAATTGTTGCAGAATTCCCTGCGACGAGCCTGAAAAAATCAATAAAAGATTACATCACCTACGCCTATAATAATTACACCACCAGACCAAGATATTTCGTTCTGGGTGGAGACGTAGATGTTATTCCGATGGATTTGCAGACACGCAGTGGAATTGAATATGCAACGGACCATTATTACGCTGACATGGCCGGCAACCTCACGCCGGAACTGATTATTAGCCGTGTACCAACATCCGACTTTACCACGATGAAAAATACCTGCAATTTCTTTGCAGATTATTACAACCAGCGCGGTCCGGACTGGAACGGTGATTGGCTGGCAAAAGTGATGCTGGTGGCCTATCAAAACAGCCAACCGACCTATA
>DLGS01000056.1 GCA_002482815.1 Bacteroidetes bacterium UBA7688 | reverse complement strand
ACAACACAACAATTATGGAAACATTTGTAGCGCATGATTCAATTGTGCGCAAAATATGGGGCAATGCAGATATGGTTCTATTCATTTTTGCAGGTGCGGCAGCAGAGTTTGCTTTAAATAAATCGGTGGACTGGCTATACTTCACAGGGAAACTTCCAAAAGATCCAATCGGGCGTATGTTCTCAACTGTGGAGTATGCACACAAAATTATTTTTATGGAAAAAGAAAAAGCACTGCTTGCCATTGACCAGATAACGATGATACACAAAGGAGTGGAAGAAAAAAGAGGAACTTCAATTCCGGACTGGGCCTACCGGGATGTGCTTTTCCTGCTGATTTTTTATTCAATAAGCACCTATGAACTGTTGGAGCATAAACTTATACAATCAGAAAAAGAAGAAGTCTTTACTGTATTTAATGCTGTAGGAAACAGGATGGGCCTCCAAAATTTGCCGGAAAACTATACTGAATGGTTGCAGGCCAGGAAGCAACATCTGAAAACAAACCTTGAAAACAGTCACTTCAGTATTGATTTGTTTGCCCAGTATAAGAAACAATTAAAGCCATTCCGCTATTGGACAATGTTGCAGGTTCAGGCACAGCTTACACCTTTAAAAGTTCAAAAATTATTACAGACAAAGCGAAATAAGGCCTTTGGATTGTTGATTGCTTTATACAGATTTATAAGGTGTAAAACCATCAACAGACAAGTACTGCCGTTGCTGTTGCCATCCCGGTTTCATTCATCACTTAGAAATCTAAACCAATAGAAAGCGGATAATCATATAAGATTTGGAGTAGAAAACTATAAAGCAAAATCAATCATTTGGTTTTTACTTTGAACTACTCAAATAAGAATAAAATGAGCCTTGCAACCTATAAAAAGAAACGCTCACCCAACATTACACCGGAGCCGTTTGGAGGAAAAGCAAATGAAGAGAATCTGATTTTTGTGGTGCAGAAACATGCCGCTTCACATCTCCATTATGATTTCAGGCTGGAAATGGATGGTGTGCTGAAAAGCTGGGCAGTACCCAAAGGGCCGTCAACTGACCCGCAAACAAAAAGGTTGGCTATGATGGTGGAAGATCATCCCTACGATTATAGAAAATTTGAAGGGATTATTCCGGAAGGACAGTATGGTGGTGGCACAGTAATCGTTTGGGACGAAGGCACATTTGAACCAATTGAAAAAATGAAAGGCAAAGCCGCACAGGAAAAATCATTGCTTAAACAATTAAAAAGTGGTTCGCTGAAAATAAAATTAAAAGGTAAAAAGCTTAAAGGCGAATATGCCCTCGTGCGCACTAAAGGAATGGGAGAACACGCCTGGCTGATGATTAAGCACGATGATAAATACGCAGACACGGCTGACATTACTAAAAAAGACAAATCGGTACTTTCGAAAAAAACATTGGAACAGGTAGAAAAAACAAGTGACAATATCCTTGGAGAAAAGCCGGAAAAGAAATCAGCCGATGCAAAGAAAACAGTTGCCGTAAAAAAAAAATTGAAAAAAAAGAAGCACTCAAAGTAGCCTGGGATAAAAAAAATACACCTGAAATTAAATTTCGCGATACGCTACAGCCAATGCTGGCAACACTAGTTGATAAACCCTTTGATGACAAGGAGTGGTTATATGAAATCAAATGGGATGGCTATAGGGCAGTAGGCTTTATGAATGTTGGGGATGTTCAATTAAAATCAAGGAATGATAAATCATTCAATGATAAATTTTACCCGATTTACACCGCCCTGCAGGAGTGGGGAACGAATGCAGTTGTGGATGGTGAAGTTGTTGTACTGAACGAAAGGGGCCAACCTGATTTCGGTGCGCTTCAAAACTGGAGGAGCGAAACAGACGGAACGCTCATTTATTATGTGTTTGATATTATTTGGTTTCAGGGTCAAGATTTGTCCGGACTTCCTTTAACAGAAAGAAAGAATATTCTGGAACAAATTATGCCGGATGATCCGAGAATCGAATTCAGCAAAGGATTTGAAACATCAGGCGTCAACTTTTTTGAATCTGCAAAAAAACTGGGCCTGGAAGGAATTATTGCTAAGAAAAAAAGCAGCTCTTACGATGCCGGAGAGAGAACAAAAAACTGGGTAAAAATTAAAGCGAATAAAAGGCAGGAAGTTGTCATTGGTGGATATACCATAAATGAAGACACCAGCAAACCATTCAGTGCCTTGCTGGTTGGCTTTTTTGAAGAGAATAAATTCATCTATACCGGCAAAATCGGTACTGGCTTTAATATCAAAACGCAGGAGGAATTAATCAAAAAATTCAAACCTCTAATCATTAAAAAGCCAGCTTTTGAATCCGAACCTGATATTGAAAAACCAAGCAGATTCAGGCCAAACCCGCCAAAAGCAGAAGTGAAATGGCTAAAACCAAAGTTGATTTGCGAAGTGAGCTATACTGAAATGACAAAAGATGGCGTTATGCGGCATCCTTCTTATGAAGGTTTGCGGGAAGACAAAAAAGCAAAAGAAGTTATTCTGGAAGAGGCGGCACATACCAATGATGTAATTGCCGACGACTATAAAATGCTGCCGGATATGAAAAAACAAATTGGCAAAAGAAAAACCCTCCTTAATCCTAAGGATGAAACTCAGGTAAAAAAGGTAAACGGAAACGAGCTGAAGTTTACAAACCTGGACAAAATATATTGGCCTGCGGAAAAAATTACGAAGAGGGAAATGATCAACTATTATTATGAGGCAGCACCATTTATTTTACCTTATTTAAAAGACAGACCAATGTCTTTGAACCGGCATCCCGATGGCATTAAAGGGTTTAGTTTTTATCAGAAAGATGTGACCGGAAAAGTGCCCGAATGGGCTGAAACTTACCTTTATCATACAGATGAAAGCGATGAAGAAAAACATTTCCTTGTGGCTAAAGATGAAGCGAGTCTTTTGTATATGGCTAACATTGGCTGTATAGAAATGAATCCATGGAGCAGCACCATCAAAAAACCGGATCATCCCAGCTGGTGCATCATTGACCTCGATCCGGATAAAAACAGTTTTGATCAGGTGATCGAAGCCGCACAGGTCACAAAAGAAATATTGGATGACATGAAAGTGGATTCCTATTGCAAAACCAGTGGGTCAACAGGCTTGCACATTTACATTCCCTTAGAGGCAAAATATACCTATGAACAATCGAAAGAATTTGCCCGGATAATCGTTTCGTTGGTTCATGAAAGATTACCGGATTATACAAGCCTTGAACGCACTGTAGCCAAGAGAAAAGGTAAAATGTACCTTGACTTTTTGCAAAATCGTGCTCAGGCTACTATTGCTTCGCCCTATTCACTCCGTCCCAAACCCGGTGCTACAGTATCAATGCCTTTGCATTGGAACGAAGTGAAAAAAGGATTAAAGATGAAAGATTTTACGATTAAAAATGCTATAGAAAGAATGAAATCGGAAGGAGACCTTTTCAAAGCTGTTTTGGGGAAAGGCATAAATCTGAAAAAGGTTTTATCAGAAATTAAATAAAAGGAACATTATTTTAAAATACAACTATCATGGCAACAAGACCTTCATGGACAGGGCATCTTCGGTTCTCCCTGGTGACGATTGCAGTACAATTGTATAGCGGATCAAAATCTACCCGCAATATCCCTTTACATCAATTGCACAAGCCCACACTTAAGCGTGTACATAACCAGCCGACGGTGGAAGGTGTCGGAGCAATCGATAAAAAAGATATTGTAAAAGGATACGAATATAAAAAAGGAAGTCATGTAGTACTGACCGCTGAAGAACTGGAAAAAATAAAGCTCGAAACCAACAAGACTATTGTAATTACAGAGTTTGCAGATGTAGCGGAAATCGATGAAATTTATTTTGACAAACCCTATTATGTAGTGCCGGAAGACAGCATTTCGATGGAAGCGTATGTTGTGTTTCAGCAGGCGTTAAAAAAAACAGGTAAAGTTGCCATCGGTGAGGTTGTTTTATCCGGAAAGGAGCATCTGGTAGCGATAAAGCCGTATGGCAAGGGTTTGCTTATGGAAACGCTTCGCTATGCCGATGAGGTACGGGATGCACATACTTTTTTTGAAGACCTTAAAGCACCGGCAGCAGATAAGGATCAGCTCGAACTGGCCATTTCGCTGATTAAAAAGAAATCTTCAAAGTTTGACCCGACCGATTTTGACGATTCTTACGAAACAGCCTTGCATGAATTAATAGACAGAAAACTAAAAAAACTACCCCTTGAAACTGAGAAGCCGAAAGGAAAATCCACCAAAATTGTCAATCTTATGGATGCCTTGAAAAAAAGTCTTGGCGAAGATGAGGATGATGAAAAAATCAGTAAAAAAACTGCAGAAAAAGGTGCAGTGAAAAAAAAAGCACCTGTTAAGAAAGCTGCAGCGAAAAAATCCACAGCAAAAAAGAAGGTGGTGGTTTCTAAAAAGAAAAGCGCCTGAATTTATGTAGCCTGAAATCAATTGGAATCAGGCCTTTAAGGGTTCATTATATTCGTTTATACCCTTATTGGAAAACAAAAGCCTTAAAAACGCCTTAATTTTTCGTACCTTCGGTGATATTCCACCGTATTAAATGAAGTATTTGCGGACAAAATGGATATACAAGTTGTAATTTATGGGAAGATCTCAGGAAACGTTTAGTAAAAAAGAAAACGAAAAAAAGCGAGTTGCCAAACGCAAACTCAAAGAAGAAAAGAAAGAAGAGCGTAAAGCTAATTCGAACTCCGGAAAAAGTTTGGATGAGATGATGGCTTATGTGGATGAGAATGGGAATCTGGCAAATACTCCTCCTGACCCTAAGAAAAAGAAAGAAATAAATCTGGAAGATATCCAGGTAAGCACATTAAAAGAAGAGGATAGAGAACCGGTGGAAGTTGTAAGGACAGGTATCGTGGCCTTCTTCAATGATGCAAAAGGATATGGTTTTATTAAGGATTTGAAAACGCAGGAAAGTTTCTTCGTTCATATCAACAGCCTTACCGAACCAATCAAAGAAAATAATAAAGTGACATTTGAAATTGAAATGGGAGCCAAAGGGCCTAACGCCGTTAGGGTGAAAAAAGCCATTGATCCGATTGCAGTAAAAGTTGAAAAACCTGGTGCAAAACCTGCAAAAGCACCTGCAGCTGCAGAACCGGCGGCAACCCCTGATACAGAATCACCGGCTGCAGAATAATTTCTCTCTTCAGTATAATATTAGCCATAGCATTTTGCTGTGGCTTTTTTTTGCTTAAGTTAATGATTCAATAGTTGCGCCATCTTATTTGCAAGGAATGGACCTGCTGAAAAGCCACGTGTACCTAATCCGTTGAAGAAATATAAGTTTTTATGTAGTTCACTTTGCAACAAAAGCGTTTGTTGCCCTGGGGTGGTTGGCCTTTCAGCTACCAAATGATCTGCAATTTCAAAGGGTAGTTTCAGCCAGCTTTTTAATTGAGCCTCAGTTTCAGATCGCCAGTTTTTATCCGGGAGAAGAGAATCATATTTCCAGGTATAATTACTGCCGCACCAAAACAAACCATCGCTGCGCGGAACAAGGCGAATACCCTTCTGATAAAGACACTCCGTTGACAAACCAGGTATAGAAAGCAGCAAAACATCCCCGCGATTAGCAGTAAAGTTTACATCAGGGAAAAAAGGGTTGTTTCGTCCGGCTGCACCTTCGCAAAAAACAATTTTATCAGCTGAGATGCCTTTATACGCTATGCTGTCTGTATAAATTTTCAGGTCAGCCATTTCGAATTGCTCCGTCTCAAAGCTATTCTCCGCCTGCAGAGAAGAAGTCCATTGGCTCAACAGAGATGCCGCTTCGACAGTATAAACAGGTTTTACTTTTCCAATCTTATTATCAGCAAAAAAAACCTGTTTCAGGTTATCAGTTTCCGGCATACTCAAATCCTGCAAGTAAGTGTTGCCATCTGAAATTTGATCAGCAAAAGTTTGTCCTTGTTTTGCATTCTGATGAAAAACAAAAAGGTCCTTTTCGATTAAAAAATTTTGATCAAATTTTTCACCAAGCGATTTGTAAGTCTTTACTGAAAATGGTATCAGCATTGCTGCATCTTTGGCAATAGTCCAGTTTTTGCCTATTAAAGGATTAATAACTGCTGCTGCTACAAGGCTGGCTTTATACTTGTCAGTCGAATCAATTAGCATCACCGATTTCCCTTCACGCATCAATTCATAACTCAGCAAAGTGCCGGCTATCCCTTGCCCGATGATGAGGATGTCTTTGTGCATTTATTCTAAAATAATTTTAAGCGCAAGCATCTTTTCCCGTGCTTGAAAACCTACTTCATAATAAAACAGGTTAAATACTTTGCTATATTGAAAAGAAAAGGTCAATGAATAAAGCCCAATAGTAGGAAGCTGGTTAAATCCACGATGCCCACCACTTTCTTTTACGTTACTAAAAGCGTATGCTATTTCCGGTCCACCCAAGTCAGGCTCGATGTAGGCCACAGCAATACATTCGAAACAGGGTGTGCAACCCGCTATGTAAGCGATACTCAATGAATCTAATTTGTCTATTTTGTCCTTTTTTAATTTCAGTATGGGCATCTCATTCATTTTAAAGGGAACGATCTTTCCATTGTAGCGGATGATATAATAATCAACCGTATCCGCCGTCGACTCCAAACAAAAAACAGAACAAAACAAGGTCACCAGTACAATAATCCTACCCATAACTTTTCAATTTGCTATTCTGTAAAAGTATCCATTATGACCCCAAATAAAAACAGTGCCTGATATTCAAACCAGGCACTGTTAAACAAATACAATCAATTATTAATTCACCGCTGGTAACAATGAATACTTTTTAGCGTATTCCATCATTTGACCATAGAATGAATCCGGGTACTCCAGTTTCACATCCGTTACTTTATCGCCGCTCATTACCGGCACAAGGCGTGGCTGAATAAATCCTTTGTAGGCTTTAATATTCAGTTTGGCAAAGCGATCCAGCACTTCTTTGTGTAGTTCCTGGTTCACATTTACACCATAAGTTTCTACCAGATTTTTGCCGGATTTAAAGTCGCCTTCCGATTTGATACGCTGGATTTCGCGTAATAATTCACCAAACAAAACACGCAGTTTGTCGTAGTCATTAATCTGAACGTAGGTTTTACCGTCTTTCTTAATAAACTCTACAACATTATCCTTTTTACCTTTTTCAAATACCCAATAGGCGTTCAAAGCGCGGTTACGCATATGTGCTTCTTCAATTTTATCACCCAGTTTTAATCTTGTCAATTGGGTCATCAGGCCATTCATCATATAGCTGTCGTATTCTGCTTTGCCGACTTCCAAAGAAGGCATCACACCAATATCAACCAGTTTCTTGTCCATAATATAATACAGCGCAACCAGGTCTGCACGGGCTTCTTCAAGGCAGGACGCATAGTTTTTCAAAGTTTTGTCCGGTGTACCAACACCCGAATTTATTTGTCCTGACGCGTGGCCAATGCACTCGTGCATATCAGTGTGTAAATCACTGCCAAGATTTCCGAATTCTTTCATGCGCTGCAATTTAGCAGGATCATTTACAAACTCATTCAACATTCCGCTACCGGCACTGCTTTCGTTGTAGGCGTGTACAATGTTGCTCAGCGAAACAGATTTAGATCCGTGGTATTTTCTTAACCAATCAGAATTAGGAAGGTTAATCCCAATCGGCGTGCTTGGTGCGGCATCACCTGATTCTACAATAACAGTAATCGCTTTTGCTGTAATGCCTTTCACTGTTTTCTTTTTATGCTCAGGCATCAAGGGAGAATTATCTTCAAACCATTGTGCTTCTTTGGCAATGCTGGCTATGGTTTTGGTTGTGACCATATCTTTCAGTGAAAGAACAGATTCAAAACTTCCTTTTTTACCAATCGCATCATTATACACTTCGATAAAACCATGACTGATATCAATACGGCTGGCAGTATCATTTACCCATGCAATGTTGTATTCGTCCCACTTATGCAGATCTCCTGTTTTATAATATTCGCTGAGTAATTGTAGCGCTTTTCTTTGTTGCTCATTTTCGGCAACTGTTACCGCTTTATCCAACCAGAAAACAATTTTCTCAATTGCTGCAGAATACATTCCGCCTAGCTTCCAGGTTTTTTCTACAATTTTTCCATCCTCTTTCATCAGCTTGCTGTTCAATCCCCATTCAGGAGTTTGGTCACTTTCAGGAAATTTGGTTTTATCTGCGTAATAAGCTTCTACCTCTTTCTGGGTAATATTCTCATAAAAGTTCACAGAAGAATTGGCTACATTGTCGATTCCTGCACGCAAATCCACCATTTTTGGCTGGAACGCGGCATCAAAAATAACTGGTTTCATTCTGGCAAGAAATGCATCAACCGCTTCGCCCTGATTTAATGGAATCTGGCTTTGGTCGCTGTTCTTCACCAATTCGCTGAAATATTCAAACGAACATTCCGGGATAAATTTATCTTTCGAATAGTGGTGATGATTGCCGGTGCTGAACCAAACACGGCCGGCATACACTTCGAATTTTTTCCACTCAGCCGAGTTTTTATCCCCTTTATAAGTACCATAAATTGCCTCAATCGTTTTGCGCAAGGTCAATCCATATTTATTCGCCTGGTCGTAATACAAATCACGTCCGCAAAGTGCCGCTTCATACAGATAATAGGCAAGCGTTTTTTGTTGCAGTGTAAGTTCTTCCCAACCGGGAACCTGGTAGCGAAGCAATTGCAAGTCAGCAAAGGATTCGGCCATTACTTTAAAATCAGTAGTAGCAGGTTTGGCTGTGCTATCTGAACTTCCAGCTTTTTTTTCACCATTACCACAAGATGTGGACATCAGGCTGCTTGCGCTTAAGAGTACCATTGCGGGTATTTTCCATTTTTGCATTGAAGAATAAATTTTTAATTGGGTTAAAGATAAAGCATTGAGCGACTTTAATAATTCATTGTAAAAAAATCACCTTTAAATTACCGTCAAACACAAAAAAAAACGCTCCGAAGTTTCGGAGCGTTTTGAGAATATGTATTCGCTAATTATTTTTTCACTTTAGTGTTTTCATCCAGTTCAGAATCAACAAGGATACGTCCGCAATGTTCGCAAACAATAATCTTTTTGTGCTGACGGATTTCTGATTGGCGCTGAGGAGGAATAACATTGAAGCAACCACCACAGGAATCGCGGTGGATAGGTACTACAGCTAATCCGTTTGAGTAACTGGCGCGGATACGGTCGTAAGCAACCAACAATCTTTCATCTACTTTTTCTTTCGCTTCGATAGATTGTTTGTTTAAGGTTTTTTCTTCTTTCTCCGTTTCAACGATAATTTTTTCAAGCTCTTTCTTTTTAGCTTTCAAAGTATCTTCAACAACAGCAACTTTTTCTTCTGTTGTGGTGCGGACTGCGGTGCGCTCTTTCAATTCAAAAGTGGCGTCTTTGATATGCTTGTCGCACAATTTGGCTTCAAGCTCCTGCATTTCAATTTCTTTGGTCAACGCTTCAAACTCACGGTTGTTCTTTACGTTGTCCTGTTGTTTTTCGTATTTTTTTGAAAGGGCTACCGCTTCTTTTTTAGCATCTGTGCGCTGTGCGATATAAGTGTTGATATTCTCAATATCTGTGTCGATATTGGCGATACGTGTTTGCAAACCGGCTATCTCATCCTCAAGGTCTTTCACTTCCATAGGCAATTCGCCCTTCAGTGTTTTGATTTCATCTATTTTAGAATCTATTTTTTGCAGTGTAAGTACCGCACTTAATTTTTCTTCGATTGAAAAATCTTTAACTGTAGCCATATAAATTTAAAAATATTTTATCGGATTGGTATCCAATGTGGAAAAAAGAACGGCGAAGGTAACATTTTTTTTCTTTAGTATAGCATCAAATATTTCCACCGTAAATTGCTCGGTTTCATAATGACCAATATCTGCAATGACGATTTTTCCTCCGGCATCAAAAAACTGATGGTATTTAAAATCAGCACTTATAAATATATCAGCCTGAGCATTAATTGCATTATTCAGTAAAAAACTGCCTGAACCTCCACACAAGGCGACTTTCCTGACCGGAGCACCGGATAAGGCGGTATGACGAACAATCTCTGCTTTGAACTTGGTTTTCAATAGATTAAGAAATTCAATCTCTGAAACAGGATTTTCCAGTTCCCCAACTACACCGGCACCGATTTCAGGATTCGCATTTTGCATAAGAATCCATTCATGCGCCACTTCTTCGTAAGGGTGCGCCGACAGCATTGCGCTATGCACTTTATTCTTCAAATGGGCGGGAACAACAACTTCCAGTTTTCTTTCTTCCACCATTTCCCGTTCGCCGCCAGGGGTTCCAATAAATGGCTTTGTGTCTTCATCACCTTTAAAAGTGCCATATCCACTTGCCGAAAAACTGCATTCACTGTATTTTCCGATTTCCCCGGCACCTGCGGCAAATAAGGCATCACGAACCATATCCGATTGAGCTACAGGAACATAGGTTTGAAGTTTGTACAGATTGCCTGTCGTTGGTGCTAAAATGCGCGTATTGATAAGACCTAGCTTTGATGCAATCTTTTCATTCACACCATTCCGCATATTGTCGAGGTTGGTATGAACGGCAAACAAATTCACATCGTTTTTTATCGCTTTTTGAACAATCCGTTGCACATAATTTTGTCCGCTCAACGATTTTATGCCTGAAAAAATAACCGGATGATGGGCGATAATCAGGTTACAGCCTTTTGCAATGGCTTCATCAACCACAGCCTCGGTAATATCCAATGTTAATAAGGCGCCTCTCACTTCATCATCAGGATTGCCAACCTGCAAACCACTGTTATCATAAGACTCCTGGTAAGCTCGTGGAGCAAACCCTTCGAAAAGAGAAATGACTTCTGCTATCTTCATTATTAAATGGAAATTATACTTTTAAAAAACGACAAATAATTGAAGCGCAAACAAATTATTCATTTGTCTGCCGGTTCCAAAATCAATCGGAATCTTTTGGGCATCCCTGATGGTCATCATTGAATACTGGTAACGGGCACGGACAAAAATGTTTTCATACAACTGATAACTGACAGCAGCCAGATAATTAATATCCTGTTTGCGATAAGTACCTGTTAATTCATTTCCGATTGAAGAGGTGTAGGAATCCATGTATTCTTTATCGCTGATAAGGCGCGAATAAGAAGCACCAATACCAAAATGAATTTTATCCGCCACGGCATAGTTAAGCATTACAGGGATTTCGGCATAATTGAGTTTTGCCTCGTATTCTATAGGTCGGGAGCCCTGAGTAATGGTATTTACAACGGTAACATTGCGGGCACCCTTTTGCGAATAAAGCAGTTCCAGGCTGACAAGCAGTTTAGGATTTAGCTTGATAAAAGCTGCAAATCCGGCATTCAGACCAGCTTTATGAAAACCGCTGTAAGTATCTCCATCAATTTGTGAAGCATTAATTCCGGCCACCAATCCTCCATAAAAAAATTTATCCTGACCGTTTTTGTCAGGCCTGGCAAAATAATTATCCTGTGCGAACACTACAGTCGAAGCAAGCAGGAAAGTAATCAAAAAACGGAGTTTCATACCCTGCAAGATAACCTTGAAAAGAATTGCGGCAAAAAACGATGCTGTTAAATCTTAATTTGTAGTCAATAAAAATCCTGAAACTGAAATCGAAAATCAGATTTACATTTGCCGTTCAAATTTTACCATCGCATCATGACATTTATACAGGAATTACAGGCTCGTGGATTAGTGCAGGATATTATGCCTGGCACAGAAGAATTATTGGAAAAAGGAATGACTGCGGCTTATATTGGTTTCGATCCCACAGCAGAAAGCCTCCATGTAGGAAGTCTGTTACCGATTACCTTATTGATGCGTTTGCAAAAAGCCGGTCATAAGCCATTTGCCCTGGTGGGTGGAGCTACAGGTATGATTGGCGATCCTTCGGGAAAATCTGCAGAAAGAAATCTGCTGGATAATGAAACCATTGAAAAAAACTGTGCCGGTATCAGGAAGCAATTAAGCAAATTTATAGACTTCAGCGAAGGTCAACCTAACGCAGCTGTAATGGTGAACAACTACGATTGGTTTAAGAATTTTTCTTTCCTCGATTTTATCCGTGATGCCGGAAAACTGGTGACGGTCAATTATATGATGGCAAAAGATTCTGTAAAGAAGCGCCTGGAAACCGGATTGTCTTTTACAGAATTCAGCTACCAATTGATACAGGGTTATGACTTTTTGCACCTGCACCAAACCTATAATGTACAATTACAAATGGGTGGAGCCGACCAATGGGGAAATATTACTACCGGTACCGAATTGATCCGCAAGAAAAATGGTGGCGAAGCGTATGCCTTTACCAGTCCTTTGATTACAAAAGCGGACGGTTCTAAATTTGGCAAATCAGAAAGTGGAAATGTGTGGCTTGACCCTACCCTTACTTCCCCTTACCAGTTTTACCAGTTTTGGTTGAAACTTGGGGATGCCGAGGCAGAAAAACTGGCTTTAATCTATTCTTTCAAAACGCTGGAAGCAATTAAAGCACTCATTGCTGAACATCAGACTGCACCTCATTTACGCGCGCTTCAAAAAGCATTGGCTGAGGAAATGACAATCATGGTCCACAGCGAAGAAGATTTGAAATTTGCACAGAAAGCTTCTGAAATTTTGTTCAGTAATTCGGCAGTTGATGCTTTACTTTCTCTAAATGAAAAGCAATTATTGGAAGTAATGGATGGTGTTCCTCAGGTGTCCGTTTCAAAATCTTTATTAAGCGATGAAGGAGCTGATCTGATTACATTTTTAGCTGAACAAAATATTTATACTTCAAAAGGTGAAGCGCGCAAAGCCTTACAAGGCAATGCAGTCAGCATCAACAAAGAAAAAGTTCCGACAGTAGAATTTAAACTACAGAACGCCCATTTGCTGAATGAGAAATATGTGTTGATTCAAAAAGGGAAATCAAATTACACGCTCGCCATATTCGAATAGAAATTACCAGTCATTGCGGATACGCAATTGACGGATTTGTTCCGCATGATGCTTGCCGTGCCACCCGTACGTATGGATTACTTGCCACAAAGCGACCGTTTTTTCGTATTCCGGATGATAATAAGTGCGCATCATTTGTTCTGAAGAACAGGATTCAAGCAATGTAACCATACGGTGATGCAAAGCATGAACCAAAGTGATGGAATAATTAACAGGCACATCGGCAACGTCTGCAGTCAGTACCCAATCATCCTGACTGTAGGGTTTGACCGTTGGATTGTCTTCAGTGAGCAATAATTTCATCCTCACAAAAGCATTCATATGGCTGTCTGCAATGTGGTGGAGAATCTGATGGATAGTCCAGCCACCATCACGATAAGATGTAGCCAGCTGCGCCGCGTCCAGATTTTCAACACAATAATCAAGAATGCGCGGAAGCACTTTTATTTCCTGAATAGCATCCTTGGTTTCTTTTTCCGAAAAAGTATCAGGCATTACCAGTTTCCCGATTGGATAAATAATTGCGTCGTTGCTCATTCTGATTTAATTTATTCGTTAAAAATAATTTTTTCTTCCGATTGTAAATTCATCCTGCATAAATAAACGGTAATTTTGGGCAAATTGAAACAACACATGAAAAAAGCCAGCTTATTGATTGCAGTTTCTTGTCTTATAGGTTTTTCAGCCTGTGGTAATACTGAAAATGTAAAATCAGAACAACCTTTAGCCGAAACTGTGGCACCGGAAATAGGTCCTGCACAGGAAATAGGCACAAAAATTGACAACCTTGCCGACAGCATTCAGGCAGATGCCAAACAAACGAAGACCGAAGCAGGCCAGGCAATAGACACAGCCAAAAAAGGGGTTAAAAAAGCTGCCTTAGCAGTGAAAGAAACCAGTGTTAAAGTTGCGAAAAAAGTGGCTGAAACAGCAAAGGACGCTTCACACGAAATCAAAACTGAAACAAACAAAGCTGCCAAAAAAGTTCAAAAGGCCGCAAAAGATGTAAAAAAGGATTTGAGTGAGTAATTTAATATTGATAAAAATGAAAAAGGTGTTCGAATAATTTCAAACACCTTTTTTATTGGATATTATTAATACTACAGACCCGGCGCAATCTTTTTTACCAGACCCTGCAAAACAGTACCAGGACCGACTTCAGTGAATTGGGTTGCTCCATCAGCCACCATATTCTGAACAGTCTGCGTCCAGCGAACAGGAGCCGTTAATTGCTTAATCAGATTTTGTTTAATATCTGTAGCATCTGTGTATGGCTTGGCATCAACATTCTGATAAACAGGGCAAACCGGATTGCTAAAAACAGTAGACTCTATCGCTGCCTGTAATTCTTCCTGCGCAGGAGCCATTAAAGGTGAATGAAATGCTCCCCCTACCTGTAATACCAAAGCGCGTTTTGCGCCGGCAGCTTTCATTTTTTCGCATGCATCCTGAATACCGGCAATGCTTCCGCTGATAACCAATTGACCAGGGCAGTTATAATTTGCTGCAACGACCATTTCGTTCGTTATTTCACTGCAAACTTTTTCAACTGTTGCATCATCCAAACCTAATACGGCCGCCATTGTTGATGGATTAATTTCGCAAGCCCGTTGCATTGCTGCTGCACGTTTTGCCACAAGCTTCAATCCATCTGCAAAGCTCAACGTCTTGTTGGCAACTAAGGCAGAAAATTCACCCAATGAATGACCGGCTACCATATCAGGAGCATAGTCAGGATTGCATAGAAACTGAATTACCGAGTGCAGAAAAACAGCAGGCTGGGTAACATTGGTTTGTTTCAAAGCCTCATCTGTTCCGGTGAACATTACATCTGTAATACGGAAGCCTAATATTTCGTTGGCTTGTTCAAAAAGTTCCTTAGCCCGGGCATTTTCATCATAAAGATTCTTTCCCATTCCGGAGAACTGGGCACCCTGACCAGGGAAAATAAAAGCATGCTTCATTTGTTTTTCTTTTATAAATAATAAAATGAGCGGCGAAGATAAAATTTGATAGCAAACTTTAGCGTACCGGTTTTTCGTGCAATTGGTATAAGGTGTAAGCATTGCTGCGCTCCAGCCAATTATTAAAATTATATTTGTAGGTCCATTCCGGCAATCGTCTCCACAAAACGGTGGTTCGGGAACTATCAAAAAACGGGCCTGCATATTGAAATATGAATTCATCCTTTGGATAGGCATGTTCGCTGAATATCCACACATCTTTTCCTTTCAAAGCCATTGTATCATTCATAAAATCATCAATGCAGTAGCTGCTGATTAATGGATTGGCGTAGAAAGTCGCACCCAATGTGTCTGCATTGCTGTAAGGATTAAATTCATAGCTGTAAAGAATGACCGTTTCCCTTTTCAGATTTCTGTACAAAACCTCATTTACCTGTATAATATGATGAGAAGGTTTGGTAATCAACAAAATCATCTCAACTCCGTTGACAATAATAAAGCTATAAAGAAAGATTTTTTTGCCTGTCCTGTACCATTTTTCAGCATCATATCGTTGCAGTTTTTCTTCAAGAAATGACAATGTCACCACGACGTAAAAAGGAAAGAAAAATGCCAATGGAAATAAAAACCGGAACTCTTTGTGCGCCACTACAATATGTCCCAGAAGAAACACAATCATACTCCAGGTAAGAATGTGCCTGGGTTTATAAATTACCATTACCGGAATACTCAGTAATAATATGATACTGTATGGTGCAATTCCTTGTTTAAATATTTCGACGAAATACCAGAACCAGGGCTCTGTACCAAAATGGGCCGCCTTATTTTGGAATACATTCTGCTCGACATAAGCCCAGCTACTAACCGTAAAATGGCCATACAACCAATATTCACACAGCAAACCAACACCAAAGGCAATGATAAATGCACCTATGACCTGTGCTATATTTTTCAAAGGGGTTTTGTCAGAAAATATCATCCACAAACCGGCACCTCCAAGCATAAATATGGCCTGAAAACGGAACACAAAACTTAAGCCGGCAAGCAATCCGAACCACCAATATTTTGATCCGCCGCCTTTCCAAAGCAGGATTACCGCCCAGGCAAAAGTAATTGCCGACCAGTTTTCGGATGAAAAACGAACATGCAGGTAAACCAGGCCCCAACCAAGGACAGATAGAAATAAATGTAGTTTTTTGAGAAATAAGGTCTTTATCTGAGGTTCAATCGCTTTATGAAATTTCCATGCGGTAAACAAGGCAAGCAGACCACTTATCAATCTCAGTAAAAAAACAAAGCGATAAGGATCTTCGAAACCCATTTGCAGATAAGGTTTCAACAAAAGATAAACCATGAGTGGCTGAAGACCCGGACGCATTTCAGCAGGAAATTCCCATGGCAATTTATTTAAAGGGGTGCGTCCTAATTTATAATTAGCAAACTCAATTAATTGAAAATGTTCATCAGGATGATGAAAACCAACAGAGAACCAGGCAGCAATAAGGTGAGCGATTAGCGCAATAAATAATAAGCGCTTTTCAAATAAAGTAAGGTGCTTCAATAAAGTTTCAGATTATTTATCGCAAAAATAATCGAAATAAATTACCACAAAAGTCTCCACGGACACAAGCAAAAACTTATTCTTCTATAAATGTGGTGTAAAAATCTAAATCTGACTTTCTGTAAAACGTAATTACTATCGGAAATCTGACATTATCCACCTTAAGAATTAAATCCTCCTCAGCTAACAAATGACCATGATCCAGTAAAAACCAATTATTACTTTCAAGAATACTATAAGGTGCAAATTTATCTGAATTAACCAGTAAGATATTGGCATTACGGAATTTATAAACTCCGCCACAAGCTGTAGATTTAAAGGATTTTCCTTCAACCAATTTTTGCACCTCATCTAACCTCATACCCTTCTCTCTAATTTTTAAGAATAAAGAGTAAAGATACAGAACCTAACCGAAGAGATAAGACGATGGCTTAATTTGCAATAACAAATTAAAGGGAGACATTGTTATCGCAATTTTGAAATAAAGATTTCTAATACCTGATTTCCCTCGTTCGAATCCATATTTACTTTATGAATGATTTTCTTGACAGTATATTCAAGGTAAATGTCTTTACGCCCATATAATATAGTTTCTCCAATTTTCGGTAAAATCATAAAGTCAATCTCTTGCACATCACCTTCTTCGACAAAGTGAACTTTTGATATAATCATATAATTTGTTTATTTTTTTAAATACCGATACTTGATTACAGCAATTAAGGCAACCTTAACATCAATACCGGATATTTATGAGTAGGGTTCTCAAAAATACAAATGCGTTAAATTTTACTTTTACATTTAAAAATTTATTTCTTTCATAATTACCATATTTCATAAAACAGGAAACCTTATTTATTATATATGTGTAACAAAATATCGATTCTGGATACGCATATTCTACCAAAAATTACCCGAAAAAAAGATCCCGGCCTTTTGGCCGGGATCTTTTCAACTTCTAAAAAAATAAAATTTAAAATCCATTTTTCTGATAAATCATAAAATCACCGGTTGCTGTAATCGTTCCACCGCCTGCTTCAGGTTGCAAATACAAAGTCATTACACCACGCGTTGAGCTGTCGGTTTTGGCAGTAATAACAATTACAGATTCAGGGTTTATTTTATAAATCGTTTTCGTCTTTATTTCTTCAACCGAATATACATCAGCTGAAGTAGATACTGTTTTAAATGTGTCAACGGCTTTATTATTATTTCGTGCAAAACCAGTTGCCGCAACTACAAATTTCATTGTGCCGTTGGTATATTTATCTCCGGTAAAAGTATTGATAGCAATGGTTTTATCAAATTTATTATCGTAACCATAAAACTTGTAATTACAAATCATAGGGAGAAAATATGGTGCTGCACCCGGATTATAAAGAATGGTATCGCGGGCTACCAATGTCTGGCCGTTAATTTTAAGGTTCACGTAGCTTTTGCTACCTGGTTGAACAGGAACGGGTTCAGGTGGATTTACTCTTGGAGTTGTTTTCGTGCAGGCGCTCAGAAAAATGGTGATGACAGATAGTCCGAGGATTATTTTCTTCATAAAAAAATTTTGTCGAAGTTAGAATTAATTCTAATGATTCGCAAGAGCTAAAGTAAATAGATTTATATTTTTATAAACGGAAAGAAATAAACTGTTTTCCGCTGTCTTATTTAATTATTCCATCCTTCAGGCACTGCCACTTTCATTGTCTGAGGGAGGATATAAATTTTCAATTGAGATTCTTTACCGCAATATTCTCCATCAATCTGAAAATCAACAGGAATATCAGATTGAATCATTGCTTTAGCAGTAGATATTATTTCAACCTCACCGGTATCCAATGGCATGTTGCCGGCGACAATTTTACTGAAGATACCAAGGTTGAAATCCTTCAATATAACTATCTCAAATTTTCCATCATTTATTTTACCCAAAGGATTGATAATCACACCGGTGCCATATTTTTGAGAATTGGCGATCACCACCATTTTTGCTTCAGTTTTCACGACTGTATCATTTGCTTCGATTGTAACCACAAAAGGAATTTCTTCATCCGTAAGCGTTGAAACAGCCTGGATAGCATACCCTAATTTTCCCCTGATTGCACTTTGCTCATAATTGCTGATTAATTCAGCATTCAGACCTAAATCGCTGAGGTGAAGACTTCTTTTATCGTTGATACAAACCATATCCAACGAGACAAAATCATTAAAAAAAGCAATTTTCATTTGCTCATCCAAGGCTTTCGGGAAATTCAGATCCGCCGACAATCCGTTAGCCGAACCGGCCGGTATAATACCCAGAATCACATCTTCATTTTCCAAAGACTCGGCCACCATCTTTATAGTGCCATCCCCACCTCCAATAATTATACGTTCCGCAGCGGTGGCTTTATACAATGCCTTGAGCTCTTCCTTATCGTTATTCCCCGAAGTCTCAAAGACCTGCATTTCTATCCCCGCTTCCTGGGCAAAATCATGAACTTTCTTTATCAAATCCTCTTTATTCTTTCCACCCGAAATCGGGTTCACTACGAAAATGTATTTCTTTTGCATACCCTTAGCCTCAAAAGCAAAAATTAAAACCTTATTTTGTTAGACGAAAGTCAAATGTAAACCATTTTATGAAGCCGGTTTTGAAATTATATCGTGGCTATGCCAATGAAGATGAGCTCATCGTGATGGGGCATGTCTTCAAACCGGGAATGGCACCGGAATATGATTTCAGCAAAAAATCCTTCCGGAATGCTACTTCAGTCATACAGTCATTCAGAATCAAGACTGAAGCCAATGCAGATATTTACCTTCATCATAACGATGAAAAAATACATACTAAAACCCTTGATGACGGATATTTCAAATTTTCCATCCCCCTAAAACAGGAAACCAAACACGGCTGGATGGAATACCAGGTAAGCATGGATTATAAAGGCGAACAAATCATCGAATCCGGCAGTTTTATCCGTCCTCATCCTGGCAATCTTGGATTCATATCCGATATTGACGATACTTTCCTGATTTCTCACACCCAAAGCCCGCTACGCAAACTTTATATTCTTTTGTTCCGCAATGTCAGTAAGCGGAAAATATTCCAAAATGTTGTCGCGCATTATCAGGCGCTCAGTGCAGCAGGCAGAAATAGCAAAGAAGAGGAAAACGCATTCTTTTATGTTTCCAGCAGCGAGTGGAATTTATACCGGTTTATTATCGATTTCACCGAAATACACAAATTACCAAAGGCAGTTTTACTGCTGAAAAATATAAAGACAAGCCTGAAGGACTTTGTGATGAGCGGACGCGGAGGGCATAACCATAAATTCGAAAAAATAAAGCACATACTTGAATTTTACCCGCATCTCACTTATACCTTACTGGGTGATGATTCGCAACAGGACCCTTTTCTTTATGAGACCATCTGTAAGATTTTTCCGGTGAATGTAAAAGCAGTCTATATCAGACAAACAGGACACGCTAAAAAGGAAAAAACTATTGCTGCGCTCAGCAATCTGGATACCCTGAATATACAAACATGTTATTTCAGCGACAGTGCAGAAGCCATTGCACATTCCAAAAGAATAGGGCTCATTCCTGAATAAACATGGCTGAATTTGTTGTCAATAAATGCTTCAGAAAAAATCTGTTGTAACTATGATACACTTATCTTTGGCGCTATGATAAAAATAGAGAAAGGTTATCGTTTTGAATCTACCGGAAGAGAAATGAACACCTATGGATATGAGGGGTTTTCTATTATTGACGGCAGTGTGCGTGTTGGATTTGATACTTACCCGGAGTTCTTTGACGATGAGTCAAAAACCTTTACCCGGGAATTTTCGGATGAAGAAATGAAAGAACTTGCAGAATTTATGATTGTCCAGTGGAAACAATTTGCCAAAATGCTGGACTAAGCCATCTGTCTGAACAGATAAAAATATCAGGTTCAGAATGGCCGCGCTTATTTTTACCTAACATTTAAACTGAAGACCTATGCTTAAACTTTGGTGTAAATCAGGCATCCTGTCTGGCTTGCTTTTCTTTTCCTGCGGAATAAATAATACGGCATTCGCTATTGCCGACAGCCTGGATATTAAAATCGGGCAAATGATTATGATTGGCATTAACGATCGTAAGCAAGTGGCAGATTCTGATATTTTGTTGGCAGAACTTAAAGACAATAAGCTGGGCGGTATCGTTTTATTCGAAAAGAATATTAATCCGGCTGACCCTGCGAACAGCCTGCGCCAAATGATTGCCGGTTTTCAAAGTAAGGTAAGCATTCCTTTGTTCATCACCATAGATGAAGAAGGAGGGAAAGTGCATCGCCTGAAGGAAAAGTATGGCTTTGTTGCAATGCCTTCAGCTGCTTATCTGGGACAACTGAATAATGTAGATTCCACCACCTATTACAATCGGCGCCTGGCTGCGGAATTAAAGGATCTGGGCATCAATTTCAACTATGCTCCAAGCGTTGATATGGCTATGAACCCTGAAAACACCGTTATTGTAAAACGGGAAAGAAGCTTTTCGTGGCGACCTGAAATCGTGAGCAAACACGCTGTAGCCTGCATTAAAGCGCACCATCAACATGAGGTAAAAACAATATTGAAACATTTTCCGGGACATGGGAGTTCGACAGCAGATTCTCACTTAGGAATAGTAGACGTTTCTGAAACATGGGATTTTCAGGAACTGTTCCCCTACTATACAATATTGAAATCCGGCGCATGCGATGCGATAATGACAGCCCATATCATTAATAAAAGATGGGACAACAGCCTGCTGCCCGCCACCCTCTCCAAAAAAGTAATTGATGGAATGCTGCGGGGCTTGCTGGGTTATAATGGTGTTGTATTTTCGGATGACATGCAAATGAATGCTATCAGCAAAGAATATGGTCTTGACAACGCTTTAGCCCTGGCCATCAATGCCGGAGTGGATGTGCTGATGTTTGCTAATAATGTGAGTGGAAATGATAAACCTATATCTGCCGTTGCTGTTCACGACAAAATCAAGAAACTGGTAAAATCCGGTAAAATTCCGGAGTCGAGAATAAACGAATCCTACATCCGTATTATGGAGTTGAAGCAAAAGCGCTTTAGTTAGTTTCTTCCTACAGGCAGGTTTCTTACCTCAGTCTTTTAAGCCAGATTATACCGGATAATCCCGCAATACCAGAGGCAAGTAAAATTCCACTTTTAGCGCTGTTGATGAAAATCAAATTATCGAATGCCAATTCGGTAACGAATAAGGACATCGTAAAACCAACACCTGCCAACATGGCAATACCGGCGATATGCTTCCAGTTTGCATCCTGGGGTAATTGTGCAAATCTGAGACGAACCATCACCCATGTAAACAGCAGTACACCTACAAATTTTCCGGCGATAAGCCCGAAGATGATGCCGATACTCACAGGGTTTTTTAATGACGCTAAAAAATTGCCGTTGAATACAATTCCTGCGTTTGCAAGCGCAAACAAGGGCATGATTACAAATGCAACCCAGGGGTGAAGTTTATGTTCAATTTTTTGCAAAGGCGTTTCCGCATCTACCGAAATTTTCTTGATTTTTTCAATCGTGTGATGCTGTTCGCTGGAGGTCAGGCTGCCCATTTGAGGAATGGCCTGTTCAAAAGCATCCGTATACTTCCTGATGTAATTGACATATTCCTTTTCATCAATTTTCGTCCTTGCAGGAATCATAAAAGCCACCAGCACACCGGCAATTGTAGCGTGAACGCCAGAAAGTAAGAAACCAAACCACACAGCCAAACCCAAAATCAGATAGAATGTGGTGTTACGGACGCCCAACAAATTCCCGATGCCCAATAACAATAGCACTGCCAGGCCGGCAATCAAGGGAACCATCGAAATGTGTGCAGTATAGAAAAAAGCAATTACCAATACTGCACCCAAATCATCAGCAACGGCAAGTGCCGACAAAAAAACTTTTACGGATGATGGAATATTTTTACCAACAAGAGAAAGAATGCCCAAAGCGAAAGCGATATCAGTAGCCATTGGTATACCCCATCCACGAGCCGAAGATTGTCCTGCATTAATTCCAAGATATATCAGCGCCGGCACTATCATCCCTCCTAATGCAGCCATCATGGGCAATGAAGCTTTTCTCAGGGTCGATAATTCACCCGCCATAAATTCCCGTTTCAGCTCAAGGCCGATAACGAAAAAAAACAGGGCCATTAATCCATCATTAATCCAGATATGCAAAGGCTGATCCAAACCCTGACCCGCAAAACGAACTGAAAATGTTGTTTCCCAAAAATCATGATACGATGCAGAATAACTTGAATTTGCCCAAAACAAGGCCACCAGTACGCTGACAAAAAGCACAATTCCACCGGTATACTCCAGGCGAATAAATTTATGAACAGGTTTGAGTATTTGATCTATCGGGGATTGTGTCATTATTACTGGCTATTTTCACCAGAATCGACCTGTGTGCTTACAAATCAAAACTGAGCTGCAAAATACTGCTCTTTGTGCAATTGTCATTGCGCTGCGCAGGGATTAACAAGTCTGATGAACTGATTTAAACTATAAAAAACTATTTTTGCACGGTGAAATATTTATGTGCCTTACTCGCTTTGCTTGTGCTGACTTTGTCAGTGCAGCCGGTGTGTGCCAGTATTTCATCATCAGAAACGTGTTGTTCAGAGAGCACCTGTAATAAATCGCAACAATCTGATGAAAACAATCCTGACAAAAAGGAATGTTCAAACGCGTGCAATCCGTTTCAGGTTTGCGGATGTTGCGCATTTAGCGTTGTGCCACAGATACCGTCCGCTTTTACCATTATAACCCACCCCGACTTCATTCCCGGCAACTGGGCTTTTTTTACCTGTCCTTTTATTGAAGAGCCTGTACTGGGCTTTTGGCAGCCGCCTAAATTATCCTGATTTATTTTCCGTCAATCTGGTCTTTCTGCCTTTATCAGTCAGAAGGAATTTTCTTATTTATCAAACATCAACTCTTTAATCCGCATCATTGCGGGATAGGGATATTGATTTTCAAACTTATAATCAATGCAAAAAGTCATTCAAATCATACTTGTCATTTTCGTTGCTGTATTTTCATTGCAGGCATCTGCACAAACTACAGACAGCCTTAAAACTGCCATTATCAAAGTGGTGAATCTTCATTGTACCAATGATATGCCAACCATTAAAAAGCAATTGCAAAACCAGGAAGGCGTTGAAGAGATTTCTTTTACTGACATCAGCGGTGACCAATCGACTTTCACGGTTTCCTATCACAGCTCAGCCACCAATCAGCAGCAGATAGAACAAGTGATAGAATCGACTCCTGGTTGTGATGACAAATCATCTACGCCCTATAAAGTCAAAAAAGAAAGTTCACGTAAAAAGAAAAAACAATGATCAAAACAATAGCCTGCGCCTTGCTGCTATTGTTTTCCACTACCCTTTCCGCGCAAACAATCAAAGGAAAATTGTTTGGCACAACAGACAATGGTAAAGAAATATTACCGGGAGGAACTGTGCAATGGATAGGCACTACAATAACAGCTACAGTAAACGAAAATGGCGTATTTGAACTTTCTGCCGAGGGCATAACGGATAAAAGAATCGTTGCAGCAGAACATGGATTTAAAACGGACACCATCCTTATCGGCGACAAAACTTATGTATCGGTAACTCTTCGCAAAAGCGAGAATGAATTAAGAGGCGTTACCGTAACAGATACCCGGGCAGCTTACCTGTCTTCGAATACAATCAAAACAGAGGTTATCAATCAGCGGGAATTATCCAAAGCTGCCTGTTGCGATCTGGCCGGTTGTTTTGGCACCCAGGCTTCTGTGCAGCCACAGACAACCAATGTGGTCACAAATGCACAGGAACTGCGCATACTGGGGCTTTCGGGTGTTTATAATCAGGTTTTGTTTGACGGGTTGCCCATGATACAAGGTCTGACATACACTTATGGCATCAGCACTTATCCGGGTACTGTAGTGGATAATATTTATGTTTCGAAAGGAACAACTTCTGTGTTGCAAGGCTATGAA
>DLGS01000086.1 GCA_002482815.1 Bacteroidetes bacterium UBA7688 | reverse complement strand
TTCAGCGACAACCCCGCCGCCGACCTGCGCCGTGTGAAGGGTGATAAAATTGTGCAGCGGTATGGTATGGCGTATGAATGGCTGGGGACTATTTATTGATTAATGATTCATTTAGCAGGCGATTTTCGCCCTTGTTGGTGTTGAGGTAAAGCATTCCGCGCGGTCCACCAACAAGTAGCTGGTGATTAATTGCTGTTGGAAATTGTGAAAAACTATTACTGAACTTGCATTAACGACAATAACATTATTGATTATGGGCCCCTTTAATTTTTTCAAAAAATCATCAGAACAAGTGACCAGTTCGAACGGTCCAACAGAATTTGCAAAAGTAATTGACTGGCCTTACCGTTGGAGTGCAGGTGCTCCTTGTCCACAAGTTTATTCGAACGGACATAAAACATTCTTACTATACTACCTTGACGAACCCGATCCAGGCTGGGACGGATCTCATGTAAAAGTTATTGATAATTCAAGCGACAATGTATTTCCCTTAGCTTTGGTAGAGTTTGTTAGTGGCGGGACTTTCAGATTTGGAATTGTAAATGACGAGGCAGCAAGCGGACATCCATTATACAATAAAGGACTTCAAATTTATGATGCTCACATCATTGAAAACTCAACCTGGATTGAGGAGTTGAAAAACATTCACAAAGTTCATCCCTACTTTGACGAAAAAAGATGGCTTGATCTCAAGCATTATTTATTTTTCTTTCACGATGAAATTTTTGAAGTGATAGCCACGGATTACAAAATTGAAATTTACGAAACTTCATTCAGAGACCTTGCAATTGAAGTTGCTAAGAGGATAAACAGTTAAAGTAAAATGAGAACCAGTTCTTCGTGCTAACAGCTGGGGTGAAAGCAGTGCCAACATAAACCAACACAAGAAATGAACAGACATAAATTCATCCTACAAACGCTGCTTGGGCTTTTTTTAACTTGCTTTGCAGACAACTGCTTTGCAAGTTGTTCTTCAATGGGTATAAATGTGTTCCCACGCACCAGGACAATTTCCAATAATTCAATTTTTATTATTGAAGGTTATTTATCCTCACAATCTGTTATTACAAACTTAAACAAGGGTAATGCGATTTACTTATCATCCGGGAAGGACACTATTCCTCTGACAGTGATTAAAACGCTTAAAAGTCAGTTCCGGCTTACCCAGGCTATTTTAAAGCCTTCCTCAAAATTAATTTCAGGTAAAAATTACACATTACACATTGATAACTTAGATGAATATGAAAAAGCGGACTTTTTGAGTGATAGTATCAATTGGACGGTTTCTGACATTACTGATAACCAAAAACCAGTCTGGAGCAAACTGCCAAGCTACAGTTCAAAGGGAATGATATTTTACGGATGTGGTCCAGAGGTTTTCGTAAAATTCTGTGCTTGCATTTCTGACAACGCTCCGGTTGTTGTATATGCCAGAGTTAAAAACTTAAAAGCTAATTCAATCAGTGATTATTACCTCAATCCGGACTCTTGTTCAGTTCAACTAGGACACGGTATGTGCGCAGGTGAATTTGAGTTTGAACAAGGACAAGCATATGAAGCAACATTTTCACTGATGGATGCAAGTGGAAATATTTCAACAGAAACACAGCCGGTTAAATTTATTAGTCCGACAGAAAAAGACCAAAGCCAACAAGATGAGAAAACAGTAAATTGCAATTGCCAGACACAAAAAATTATTGCAGAAAATTCAGCCATCTGGATAATATTTTCTTTAGTTGCAGTTGGATTACTTGTGTTATTGGTACTCAGGAAAAGGTCAAAATGAAATAAACGCTTTAGCAGACATTTTTTCGCCCTGATTGGTATTGAGCTAAGGCAATGTGCGTGGCCCACCAACAAGCAGCAGGCGATTCATTGTTGGTGGAAATTGTAAAAAACAATTAATGAACGCCAACAAGGGCGTGGAAGTTCATAATTTAGAGCATGCGAATTGGAATGAATTTACTGTAATAAACTTAATCCTGCTATATCTCAACAACCATGTTATCCTACAAAGACCTTGTTCAATATTTTGGTCACAGTTTGTTTGAAAAGGAGTTTCAAAATTTCCTTGGTGCCACATTTTCGGATCTGACGGAATATGATATTTTGGAAAGCGATTATATCGTTTCGGAAAATACCGGAATAGAATTAGGGTTTATAAATGATGAAGCCATTTATGATGAGGACGAAAATATTGTTTTTGAAAAAGGGAATCCTGTATTTTCTCATTTTAACCTCTCTCCAAAATCAGTGGTCCTGATGGATGCTTTGCCGTTTGACTTAAGTTTTAAAGATAAGAGGACAGACATTATAGACAAAGTCGGCTCTCCTACCCGGACGAATGAACATTACAGTGGTATTTTCAATAAAAGTTTTTTAATCGACAATTATAGGGTTGGCGACATTGTAATCAGTTTTGATTATGATCCTGAAAATCAAACGCTCAATCTTATTAGTGTTCGCTGTAATCTGCTTGCAGAGCATCTTCAACTTTAAAATGCTTGGGCTAATATTAGAGCTTGATCATCCTAAAATAATAACCTTATGACAAAAAAACCGCTGACCATTAAAGTCATCATCGGGCTGTTGATCACCAAGCTCTTTATCATCCTGTTTATTATACTCACTTTTGCCGCGGTGAAGGATATTGATTCTTCCACAAGGTCGGCTGCGGCTGCCATAAAAGATACCTTGGCCAGAAGGTATCATCTGGATATGTCGGACACCAGTTACGCTTTTGGCAAACTGATGGGAACCTATGTTATCTCTGTGACGACTGCTATCCTGGGCCTCATTTTCATTCTGAAACGAAAGTATATTCCGGCAATGGTGACGCTGATTGCTGATATAATCATCGGCATAGCTATGATGAGCCCCATTATTCCCCTGGTCAACCTCATCCTGTTTTTTCAGAAAAAATCAAAAGTTTATATGAAAGGCATCTACGAATTACCGGAAGACAAGCAATCAATTTTCCCTGAATAAAATTTGTCCATGTAGGGTTAGTGATAAATCAATGTGCCAGGCACAGCAAAAAGTAATAAAACTATAAATGGCAACTTATAATGAACGTACAGGAACAAAATAGAATTGCGAATTCCTTTCCTGAAAAATATGAAACCAAAAGTCTTGACCTTGAAATTTCAATTGCTGAATTCAAAACAGTTGAAGGCGGAGTTTTTTCGAAGAGTATGGAAGCGAAATGGAATGTTTTCGTATTGGACTCGGTCATGTATTTTGCCCGCAGCTGGTCACATTTCTGTATATACAAAGTGCACCTAAAAAGGGAAGTGGAGAAAGTAATTATAAGCAGTTTCCAGGTCAACAGGGATGACAATCAATATAAAAACAAAGACCTGGATTTTGATACCATTATTGTGAAGAAGCTACTCCAGAATCTTCTGGGAAGAGAAGACTTTTATTCTGACCCTGAACTTGAACTTCCCCTGATAAAAGAAACAATCAAAAAGCTTGATCCAAATAACGAATATAAAAAGTCTATTGGTTCAAATAATGTCGGTCTTACAAGACAAATTTATAATGGATTAGCTGAACATCAGAAAATGCATGTTGAAATTTGTGGTTGGGCGGAATTAAAGGAAATGATTGCTTCCAAAAGTGAGAGCGAACCTTTAATAAGTTTGTACATGCATCATAGAACTACCAACTCAGGTTCGACTTATTATTTCGACAAAGATGCAACTCAACTATTGGGACACGTAAGTAAACAAATTATTAATTTGACATAGACTTTACCCGAGGTCTCTAAACTTTAGTAATTCAGTTCAAACAAATAACAATGGCTACAGAAATTACTGGTTATTATCAAGAACCTCGGATTCGTATATTTACCTTTTACCATTTATAGACCCAAATCATTCTACCCTATGAAATATTTATTCCTGCTGATGCTGTTGTTTGCCACGAAACTAAATGCACAGACAACTTTGCGTTTTGACAAACGATTCGTGCAGAGTGAAGACAAATGGGTGGCCTTCCAACCTGACAAAGACAGTGCTTATAATTACGGATTTATTTATATTGATTCGGAAGCAGGTTTGACCCTGAATGTTGAGGGTACCTTCACCATAACAGTTACCGGGGAGTTTGTTCCCAAAAAGATAGACAACACAAATCTAAAAGTCCGGCTGGAGCCGAACAATGTGCTGGTAGCGTTTATTCCTGAACATAAATTTAAGGAGCTCAAGATCACTGCTATTCCCGACTGGCTGAAACATTATAAAACAGATACGACCAGTATCGAACATCTGTATCGTTGGGGATTTATGTACAATGCCTGGAACGAATGCGCCAAAGCCCTGAGCTATTTAGAAAAAGCGGAGAAAATAAACCCAAAGTTTAATGGCCTTGCAGTTGAGCTTTCCTTTTCCTACAACTGCCTGGAACAATACAGTAAAGCAGAACAGATTTTAGAAGAAGAAATAAAAACAAACCCGGCAGACGCTTATGTCAATAAAGAATACATTTTTACCCTGACCAAAAACAGTAAAATTGACAAAGCGGTCCGGCAGTTTGAGACCTCCAACAAAACTTTAAAAGAGAATCCCTTTAATGCAGAAAACTGCTACAACATTCTGCAGTTTTATTACCTGAAAAAAGACAAATCGAATTTCAATCAATGGTATGAAACCCTTCAGAAACTGCCGGTTGACAATAAAATGATTACAGATTATGCCGGCAAAATGAAAGCGGACCTGAATCAATAAACTGTCCTGTCACTACCCTGTTCTCACACAACTCCTCAAAGCTTATCTATACAAATTTCACTGAACCTTTCAGGTAACATTCTTAAACTAAACAATTATGGCAACAGAAGGAACAAAAGAAAACCCATGGAAATTAAAGACGCCACCCCTGAGCTCCGACTACGAAATGTACAGAGATCTAAAAGACGGCAAGGAGGTCAGTGGTGGCGTCTTTAATTTCCATG
>DLGS01000251.1 GCA_002482815.1 Bacteroidetes bacterium UBA7688 | reverse complement strand
ATGGTGGTCGGTAAGTGGAACCTCCAACGCAGCGTCGGCGATGTAGGTGGCTATTATAGTCTGCTCTTCCGCAGGATAAAAAAGCAATGGGTCATTGTGATGGACCACACTTCCTGACGCTGAATTACTATTTTCCTCAAATTATTATTATCTTACATTTTGTATTGGTGAGCGTTGCTTTCCTGAAAATCTAATGTTTAGAAATAATAAGTATGCTTTTTCTTAAGAAGTTGGTTGCCGGTAGTCTTTTTTGCTTTTCTTTTCTGGCTGTAAATAATATTGCATTCGGGCAAAATGGTAAAATAATCAGTGTCAACAACAGCAAGGTTGTGCTGAGCAGCAATATTTCCCAATGGGTGGAAGCTAATGTAAAAGCCAGTACTTCGGGAAAGACATTGGTCTTGCTGCAATTTGATAAAATACTGAGCGTTTCCGAAAAAGAACAATTGAAAACAAACGGAATTTCTATTCAGGAATACCTGGGCACAACACTCTATTCTGCTGTTGTAAGCTCCAATACAAATTTTAATATAACCCTTGTGCCGAAAGGCATTTCAGCATTTTTACCTGAGTATAAAATTGCACCTTCTGTAATGGAAAAAGCAGGGACCCAGCAAACCGTTGAAGTCTTGCTTACATTTTTTAAAGAAGTGAGCCAGGCTGAAATTGAATCTGTAATTGCGGGTGCCGGAGCGACGCTGCTGCCAAATCAATGGCAAAGCCGTGGATTTTATAAGGTACAATTATCGTCCTCCCAATTGAAAAACATTGCCTCATTTTTTGGTGTTCAATACGTTGGAGAACCTTCACAAAATATTCCACTTGATCTAGATTCTAAAGGAGCAGAAGGCGCGCGTATTTTAAGTATGCCAACCGGCCTGGGCGGCTCAGGCCTTCGTGGCAAGGATGTTTCGGTCGGCATTGGTGATAATTGTTCCGGCATTTATCATATCGATCAGAAAGACAGGGTAATCAATTATAACAACGGTGATTTGCAGAAACACGGTGTTTTTGTAAATGGTATACTGGGAGGCGATGGCATAATTGATCCTGCCGGTCAGGGTGTAGCCAGCGATGGCACGGTAGTAAGCTTGTTTTTTGACGCTGTGCTGTTGCTGAAAGATGAATTATTCAAAGGTTTTAATACCACGCTTACCAACAATTCCTACGCTGCTATAGTTGGCAATTGCGCCTACGCTGGTACCTACGATGTTCTTTCTCAGGATCTGGATGAAATGGCCATAGCATTGCCGGAACAACTGGATGTTTTCGCTGCGGGTAATGATGGCGGTATGACATGTGGATCTTATCCCACAGGATTTGCCAATCTGTGCGGCGGATACCAGACCGCTAAAAATATTTTGACGGTAGGTTCTTGTTTTCGTGATTTGAAAATATCAGGTACATCTGGTAAAGGACCTATCCGCGATGGAAGGTTGAAACCCGAAATTTGCGCTGCCGGTGCACAGGTATACAGCACTATTCTGGATAATGCATATGAATTAAACAGTGGTACAAGTTTTGCATGTCCGCAGGTGACGGGCGTGCTGGCATTACTGACAGAACGTTACAAAGAATTGAATGGAAACATAAATCCAAAAAGTGATTTGCTAAAAGCGATTGCCATTAACGGAGCAACAGATTTCGGTCGCCCCGGTCCGGATTATGGATATGGTTTTGGATTTATTAATGGTGCGCGTTCTGCAGGAATAATTGAGAAAAATCAATTTGCCAGAAACAAAATCCTTACCGCAGGCTCCACACAAACCTTTGCTATTACTGTACCTGCCAACACTCCCCAGCTGAAAGTGCTGCTGTATTATCATGATGTAGCTGCAAGCCCGTCTTCGACTGTTCAGCTGGTGAATGATCTTGATCTGGCAGTGATTGAGCCGGGTGGTGCTGTGCGCAGACCATTAGTACTCAATCCTTCAATAGCCACGGTTTCTGCGAATGCTACTGAAGGCCTCGATCGCTTGAATAATGTGGAACAAGTAGTGATTAATAATCCTGCCAGTGGTTCTTATACTATTTCTGTTTCTGATTTTGCTTTACCTGCCGGCGCTCAGGATTATGTCATTGCGTATGATTTTGTACCGGACGAGTTAAAATTGCTTTTCCCGATTGCAAATGTTGCTGCGGCCGCTAATACCGATATGTACATTTATTGGGAAGCACCCTCATTTGATGCAGGAAATACCCAGATTGAGTTCAGTTCGGATAATGGTGGCAGCTGGACAACCATTGCGACCGGTATTGCAGCCAACACCTGTATGTACAAATGGGTCGTTCCTCTGATCAATTCAAATCAGTGCAAAATGCGTATCAGCAGTGGCAGTAAAACATTTACCAGCGGGTCTTTTATGATTAATCAACAGCCGGTTTTTTCTGTCAACCCGATTCAATGCCCTGGTTCTATTGTGGTGAACTGGAGTGCAGTTCCCGGCGCAGATAAATATTATATGCTGCTGAAAAAAGGGGCGCATCTTGAAAAGGTTGATTCTGTTAGTGGAAGTACGACGATATACCGATATACCGGACTGAAAATAAATGAAGAATATTGGGTTTCAGTTTTGCCTTCTACAGGCGGGATGGATGGATATCGCAGTAAAGCCGTTTCAAGAAAACCAATTGACGGTTCATGTGTCGGTGGTGTGGATGGAGACCTAGCGCTCGATGCCTTAATCAGTCCTGTGAGTGGAAGGAAATTTACAAGTTTAGAATTAAAATCCAATAGTCTTATAAAAGTAAATATCCGTAATCAGGATGATGCTCCTGTAACAAGTTATAGTGTATCGTATAAAGTAAATGCAGGGAGCTGGAAGACAATACCCGGTTTCAGTATCAGCGCTAATACCAATATTCTTCAGGTGATTGACTCCTTTAATTTCAGCGACACAATTGAATATAAAATTACGCTTGCTGTTAAAAATACGGAACGGCCGGACCCTGTGCCGGCTAATGATACATTGATTCAATACATAAAACATATACCCAATAAACCAGTTAATTTAATTACTACTGTAAGCAATGATTTTGAAGCTTTACCTGATCTGACACTCGATTCGGATACCACTGGATTGACCAAAGATGGTTTTTGGGATTACAGGAATTCAAACGATACCGGAAGATTGCGTACGCGCATCCCTGGAAGCAAACTCGTAAAAACAAATCGTTCAATCAGCCTGGATGTTGAAAAAAATGCGAAAAGGGTATTTAATTTTTTCACGGGGACTTTCAATCTCAAAAATTATGACACATCAGCGGATGAAGTACGTTTTGATTTTGAATATGAGATGCGTGGAATGCCATTTATAAGAGATAGCAATATGGTTTGGGTCCGTGGTTCTGATACGGCAAAATGGATTGTAGCTTATGTTTATGAAAATACGACTGACACTGCAAAATTGCATCATTCAGGCACCCTTTCTCTAAGAGATCTTTTTCGTTCAAAAGGTCAAAACTTCAGTTCGTCTTCGCAGATAAGATTTGGTCAGTATGATACTACACTTATTGTAGATGATTTCTATGGCGGTGGGCTTACCATCGATAACGTTAACCTGTATAAAGTTTCCAAGGATGTTCAGCTGACAGATATCATTGCACCCATTTCCAGTGATTGCGACATTTCAGTGTCTCCTGTTACGATAAAAATTAAGAACGGAACAATTACACCGATGCCTGTGATTTCTGCTTCGTATTCGTTGGATGGCAAACCTGTAGTTACCGAATTTTTGGGTTCCGGCCTTGGTGGCGGGGATAGTGTGGTCTATACATTTTCTACAATACTCAGTGGTCTTTCATTCGGGTCTCATAGCCTGAAAGTCTGGATAAATTCTGCAGGAGATGATTTTCTGAAAAATGATACGATAGAAAATTACACTTTTCACATTTCTCCGATTATTTCAACTTTCCCTTATCTGGAAAATTTTGAAGTATCAAAAGGCGATTGGTACGTGTTGGGCCGCAATGCCAGCTGGGCCTGGGGTAACCCTTCATCTGGCAAATTAAATAAAGCAGCAAGTGGTAAAAATGCATGGAAAACAAATCTTGCAGGAACCCACAACAGCTATGAATTATCCTACCTGGTATCTCCTTGTATCAATACGGCTTCTCTGGCAAACCCGACCATCAGTTTCAGTACTGCCTTTAATATTGAACATTGTGATGCAAGCGATTGCGACAGGGCATACCTTGAATATTCTGTAAACAATGGCAAGGTCTGGAACAAGCTGGGTACAAATGGTGCCGGCACTAACTGGTACAACAACGATAAATCGAATGTATGGGATGGCGATCAGTCGCGTTGGCATGTGGCTACTACATCCCTGCCTATAGTTCCTCAGCTGAAATTACGTTTTGTAATGAATTCGGATGTGGGTACAAATCTTGATGGAATAGCAATCGATGATATTCATATTTATGACCTGAAAAATCAAATTGCATTTACGGATGCCGACAAAGTAAGTGAAGCTGCTCCTTTGGTTGTAAATGGCACAGGTTGGTTTTACTTTTTGCAATCTAATCGTTTGATAGCCGCTGTAGATCCGCTTCTTCAAAATCTTGGGCAAATTAAAGCATCTGCTTACGGACATCAAAATCAGGTTGATCCGGCAAACAGGCAGTATTTTATTCACAAAAACTGGGTTGTTCACAGAGGTATTGCCACAAGAACAAAATCCAATGTCAGGCTGTATATTCCGGATGTGGAAGTGAATAGAATGTTGAGCGATACAAACTGCAAGACCTGCAGCAGACCAGAGGATATATACCGTTCCGGCGTTTCTCATTATTATGCCAATGATGGGAAAAACGAAGACAGTAGTCTGTTGAATAATACCAATGGCATTTATACTTACAGAAAATTTGATGAAGTAAAATGGGTGCCTTTTGACATAGGATATTATGCTGAACTGGAATCAAATGGACTAGGTGAATACTGGTTGAATGATGGGGGTATTCTGGGAAGCCTGCCTGTCAATACACAATATGTTCATCTGGATGGGAATAAAATAAATGATCAGCAGGCCGAACTCAGCTGGATTTCACCGATTGATATCCAAATGAATAAATTTCAGCTGGAACAATCTGCTGATAATGTCAATTTCAGTATGATTGCAGAGGTGTCTTCTGTAAAATCGGTGACTAATAAATATGTGAAGACAGACAATCCGAATCTGCCTGAGAATTCTACTGTTTATTACCGCTTGTTCTGCACAGCCGAAAACGGGAAAACCTTCTATTCAAATACGGTTTCCATCCAATGGACAAAAGGATATCAATTGGTAAACGTTTACCCTGTCCCTTCAGCAGATGGTGGGATAACCATAAAATGGACAGCCCCGGCGGGTTCCGTAGCCAATTATAATCTTACTGATGTGAGTGGCAGAGTTGTGTCATCCAGTGAATTGATCGCGTCGGGATGGAATAATACATCTGTGTTGCAATTTAATTACCTGGCAAAAGGAATGTATTATCTGAAAATTCAAATCGGGGAGAATAAATACACAGAAAAACTCATGTTTAAATAAAACACAATACATCAGTTTTGTCGTTTAACTAACTGCGAATTTGCCTATTTTCGCTGCCTTAACTTTTTAAACACCCTTATGACTGATTTTATTGAATTTTTTAAAGAATTGATGAATGCTGATAAGCTTGCTTCACTTGTATATGCTTATGGTGGTTTGTATCTGGTTGCGTTAATTATTTTTGCAGAAACAGGATTATTCGTAGGATTCTTTTTGCCGGGAGATTCTTTGTTATTTGTTACCGGATTAATGATAGCCAGTGCCCCTACACCCGAGCCATTCGACAGCAATTGGCTCAATGTTCCGTTTTGGATAGCACTTATTTCAGTTGCCGGTATTATAGGCAATTCAGTAGGCTATTGGTTTGGTAAAAAGACCGGCCCAATTATTTTTGAAAGAAAAGATACATGGCTTTTCAAGAAAAAGCATATTCAGGATGCACATGATTTCTATGAGAGAAAAGGTGGTGGTGCTATTATTTTAGCCAGATTTTTACCGGTTGTAAGAACTTTTGCTCCGATAGTGGCGGGTGTGGTAGATATGGATAAAAAGAAATTCTTTTTGTATAATGTAATTGGTAGTTTCCTATGGGTAGCCAGTATGATTTTAGCTGGATTTTTTCTTGGCGAGATTCCTTGGGTAAAACATAATTTTGAAAAAATTGTTATTGGTCTTGTAGTGGTCACTACTGCTCCGGTATTGTTCAAAATGTTCTTTGGTAAAAAGACCCCCGGGGTGGATACTACATTGTAAGTTGTTCCTTTTTCTAATCATTTATTTTTTGAGATGAAGCAAATTATCCAGCACCTGAATAGTGGCGAGACGTCTTTGATAGATGTTCCCGCACCGATGGTGAAGGAAGGACATTTGCTGATACAATCCGTTTGTAGCCTGGTGTCTGCCGGCACAGAAAGAATGCTCATTGATTTTGGCAGGGCAAACTGGATAAACAAAGCCCGTCAACAACCCGAAAAAGTCAAAGCTGTTTTTGATAAAATAAAAACGGATGGACTTTTACCCACTATTGATGCGGTAAAAAGTAAAATAAATAAACCAATTCCCCTTGGTTATTGCAACACCGGTATTGTGATTGGTGTCGGTGATAAGGTGTCCGGTTTCAAGATCGGAGATAGGGTTGCCTCAAATGGTCCTCATGCCGAAATAGTGCTGGTGCCGCAAAACCTTTGTGCAAAAATTCCGGACCATGTGGATGACGAATCAGCTTCATTTACAGTTGTAGGGGCGGTGGCTTTGCAAGGTATCCGTTTAATTCAACCCGGTTTTGGTGAAACAGTTGTGGTGATTGGTTTGGGTTTGATCGGGCAAATTACAGCACAATTATTAAAAGCTAACGGATGTCGTGTCATTGGAATTGATATGGATCAGGCAAAATGCACACTGGCTGAGCAGGCAGGAATTATTAGCATCTGCAATAAAAGCGAAGAGAATATTGCAGCAATAATAGTTGAGATGACTGGTAATGTTGGGGCGGATGCGGTATTGATTACAGCATCTTCCAAACAAAATGAAATCATTGCCGATGCTGCAAAAATGAGCAGAAAGCGTGGCCGGATTGTTTTAGTGGGCGTGATTGGTCTTTATCTCAACAGAGCTGATTTTTATGAGAAGGAATTGACATTCCAGGTTAGTTGCTCCTATGGCCCGGGTCGTTACGATTTCGATTATGAAAAAAACAGCCGGGATTATCCGATCGGATTCGTACGCTGGACTGCGCAAAGGAATTTTGAAGCAGTATTGCACGCAATGTCGACTGGCCAATTGGATGTGCAACAGTTCAATCCGGAAAAAATAAAGTTGAGCGAATTTTCAAAAGCTTATGATGCGATTGCCGGCAATCGCAATCTTGCATCAATTTTTACGTATGATTTATCTTTAAAACACACGCATACAATTGTTGTCAAAGAAAACACAGTTGCGAAAAGTGATGCAGTGGCTATAATTGGTGCGGGAAATTTTGCTTCGAAAGTCATAGTGCCTTTACTGAAAAATGCAAAAGCAAATATTCAGATGATTGCCAGCGAAAATGGTCTTTCTGCAGCACAGGTAGCCCGTCAAAATGATATTCCTGTTGCTGCTACCAATCTTGAGTCAATCTGGGATGACAAAAATATCGGTACTGTATTCATCGCAACCCAACATAATACACACGCAGATTTGTGCATTAAAGCAATGCAATCAGGTAAAGATGTTTTCGTTGAAAAACCTTTGGCAATAACAGTTGAGCAGCTGGATGCAGTAAGGAATGAAATTGAAAAATCTGGACACATTATTGATGTCGGGTTCAACAGAAGGCACGCTCCGCTTGCGCAGAAAATGAAACATTTATTGGGTGATCATTCTGCAATGAATATTGTCATAACAGTCAATGCCGGAAAAATTCCGGCTAACAATTGGCTGAACGATATTGCGATATGTGGCGGAAGAATTATCGGTGAAGTTTGTCATTTTATTGACCTGGCTTCGTTCTTATGCAGTTCGGAGGTTACTTCAGTTTGTACCAACGCAATGGCCGATAGTGATGAGGATGTTACCATTCTGCTTCGTTTTAACAAGGGCTCATCTGCTGCAATTAATTATTTCTGCAATGGCAATAAATCCTACGATAAAGAGCGGATTGAAGTGTATTCGCAGGGAAGAACTTTGGTTCTTGAAAATTGGAAACGCCTTACTGGTTTTGGTTTTAAAGGTTTTACCTCATCATCAGCCTCACAGGACAAAGGACACGCTTTGCAGTTTAACTCGCTGGTAAAACGAATCAAAAATGGCGGATCATCCTTAATTCCTTTCAGTAGTATTTATAACACCACAAAGACAGCAATAGCCGCAACAGAAAGCCTGAGAGAGAATCGATGGGTCAGTATTTAATCGGGTTTTTTAAACAATTGAATTTTCAAAAATGTCTTCTTATACCATTTATCTATTACCATTTATTTCAGCATTTATCGGTTGGTTCACCAATTGGATTGCCATCAAAATGTTGTTTCATCCTAAAGAACCAAAACGTTTTTTTGGAATCACTATTCAGGGAATTTTTCCGAAAGGACAAAAACAATTTGCTCAGAAACTCGGCGTTTTGGTTGCCTCCGAACTATTACATTTTGATGAAATCGCAAAAACAATTGCTGATCCGGCTCAACTGGAAAATGTGAAACCTTTTATTGAAGGGCATATCGATCATTTCCTTGAGCATAAGTTGAAAGAGAAAATGCCCATCATTTCGATGTTTGTCGGTACCGGTACATTGGATAAAATTAAAGAGGGTTTGCTGGAAGAGATTGACACCATGTTGCCCGAATTGATGAATCAATACGCCAATAACCTGAAAAGTAAAATTGATATTGAAAGAATGGTCACAGAAAAGGTTGAGAATTTTTCTTCGGATAAACTGGAAGAAATCCTTGTGGCGATTATGAGTAAAGAATTCCGCTTTGTAGAAATCATCGGGGCTGTGCTCGGATTTTTGATTGGTTTAATACAGATTTTATTGACAATGCTATAATTTACAGTTCCTCTTTGTAAACAAATATTATAATGCAACCATTAATTTCCATACAAAACGTTTCTAAGCAATACGGTGAAAAAACTGTATTGAATAATGTGAATCTTGACATTTATCCCGGTCAGATTCTTGGTTATATCGGGCCAAATGGTGCAGGGAAATCGACAACAGTAAAAATTCTTACGGGAGTCATTCAGGATTACACCGGAACCGTATTGGTGAATGGGAAGGACATTCGTGAGGATATTCTGGGGCTAAAACAAATGATTGGTTATGTCCCTGAACTGGCGGATTTATATGACCTGCTCACGCCAAATGAGTATCTGCATTTTGTTGGTGCTTTGTATAATATCCCGGATAACGTTATTACAGAAAGAGCTAAACGCATCCTGCAATCTTTCGGATTGGTTGATAATATTAACCAACGGATGGATAGTTTTTCGAAAGGGATGCGCCAGAAAGTGCTGTTGACTGCCGGTATTTTGCACAACCCGTCTATTGTAATATTAGACGAACCAATGAGTGGTTTGGATGCCAATGCTGTAATAGTAGTGAAGGAACTTTTGCAGGTATTGAAGCAGGAAGGAAAGACTATTTTTTACTGTTCCCATATGATGGATGTGGTTGAAAAAGT
>DLGS01000166.1 GCA_002482815.1 Bacteroidetes bacterium UBA7688 | reverse complement strand
GTACCATTTGCCCGTGACCCTCCTTTGTTTCGTCCGGCAAAATAAAACTGTGAAGTTGATTTTGCAAAAATGATGGTTCCATAGCCGCCGATTTCAAAATTAGTTGCATCGTTGGCAGCCACTGTAGTAGCCAATGTTGGTGAGGTAAGGTGTGTGGTCACTAAAGGCTGACCAATCATACCATTACTATTTGAGCCCCATAGGTATACGTTCCCAGTCAATAGAATAGCACCAATCGTATAAAAACCGTCAGAGAAAGGATTATTACTTGACATTTTACGAACACCTGTGAGTGATAATAAATTCCAGGTGGTCGAAATAGCTGCAGTAGATGCAGTGGCATTTCCTAATGCACCATTTGCATTTCTGCCAAGAGAATAAATTCTGCTATTTGTTCCTAAAATAAACTGGACTGCTTCCAATGAGCCGGATTGTATAATTTCGGCATTACGGGGAACCATGGATACCGAAAAATCACTGTGAAGTGTCATCAAGGTTGCACGATTTCTGTTTGAAGCACCTGATCCATCACCCAAAAATGTTTGGGCACCCCAAACGTAAGCTGTACCGGAATTGGTAATTGCTAAAGCTGCAGTTCCACCAAAACTCAATTCAATAACACCGGTAAGAGGAGTAGCAGGAGCAGTTTGCACCTGATGCCAAATTGTAGAGCCTGCAATATCTAAAGAAGCAGAGCCGTCTCCATATACCAAAGGAGAACAAGTACTTGCAGCACCTGCTCTTACGCAAACATTTCCACTGGTAGTAACTAACGCAATACCACCTCTGGATGACCTGATAAAACTTACTTGTGCAGCTGTGACACCTCCTGGCAAAGACAATTCAGCCATTGGTGCAGAGCCGGCACGACCACTGTAAAGTGTATTTGCACTATAACCCCAACCCCAAATACCGGCAGTTGTTAATAACCACATTTGTGTAGCTTGCGAAGATGGTGTAGCGGCTACGCCACTTGCTGCAACACCCTTTGGTATTCCATTGTATTCAAATAGTGTTCTGGGATTAGAGACATTAATTCCGGGTTCGGCAGAGCTGGAAGCTTCGCCCCAAAAAGTAACTGATGGTGTACCATTAATAACTAAAGAAGCATGAACAGATGACGCAAAGATATCGTTAGAACTGGGTAAAGGACATCCAACAGATGGAGATGGTGGACATACATATTCTTCAGGTGTATTTATACAATCAAATGATTTTCGAAATTCATTCGCAGCAGAACCATCTCCCATACTGCCTTCAACTTTATGACCTAAATAACAGAATTTACTTGTTGATGCTAAAAATGCAGCCGTAGTATGTCCTCCCATTTCAAAATATCCAATTGCGGCATTGTTGTACGCAAAGTTTGGTGGTATTCGGGGTACTGTATAAGTAGTGCTATCTAAAGAAGGGGTTATAAATGGATCCCCACCTAAGTAATCACCATTATTGTTTCCCCAAAGATATAACTTACCACTACTACTCAATGCACCAAAACTTAATCCAGCGCCAGAATAAGGATTGTTTGAACCTATCAAAACAATGTCACTTAATGTACCCACCCCCCCGGGCCCTTTTACTGCTACCCAGGAAGAAGTAGAAATTAGATCTCCTTGCCCAAGATTGCCATTCGCATTATTTCCGACACCATATACTTTTCCATCATTTCCTAAAACATATTGTACAGCATCACCGCTACCTATTTGACTGTTTGCATTCACGTCTACAGGTATCACACCCGTTGGGTTAGTTATTAAGGTTGCAATAGATCTGGTTGTTGCAGCTGAGCCGTCACCCAAAAAAGTATTTGTTCCCCAAACATAAACATTGCCAGACGAAGTTAGTGCCATCATTGCACGAGAAGCCATGGATACCCTTGTCACATTTGATAAGTATGTTACCGGGCCAGAAGATGTACGCACCCGATGCCATACCGTACTACCAGATACATCTAGACTTGTAGATCCATCTCCATAAATTTCACCAGGACTACCGGAAGAAGCACCTTTGAGAACATAAACCTCTCCACCAACTCCACTTACTATTTTTGTTACTAAACATAATCCGCCCGCACCGGCTTCAATAAAATCGACATCTCCAATAACAATGCCAGAGGGTAAAGGAATGTTTGTAAATCCAACTGTGCCATCGGTTCCATTCAGGATAGTATTCGCACTTCTACCCCATCCATAAATACCTGCAGATGAATGTAAAAACAATTGGTGCGTATTAGTACCATTTAACCTACTACCAGCAGCAACTGATATTGGATAAGCTCCGGCGCCTCCATACGAAGATATGGGCAAGGTTAATGGGGCTAGTACGCTGGTTGCTCCATCTACAACACTCGCATCATCACCCCAATACCGTACAATACTATCATGTGTAATTAAAATTGAACTGTGATAACTGGAGGCCATGGTCTTTCGAGCTACCAGACTGGGACATTGTGCAATGGCTCCTTGTAGGGTTAGAATGGATGTAAGAGTAAGTAAAAGTTTTTTCATTAAGATGACGATTAGTTAACTATATTATATTATAATTTTCAACAAGCTATTATTAATTACAATTTTGGAGATTTATGTATCATGACATTCCATTTAGGTTCGTATCAAAAATCGAGCCTAAGTTTTGTGAAATGCCCTTTTCAATTTGTAAAAGAATAATTCTAATTTGTAAATAGCTAAAATGCCATAAAATAAACTGAAATGATTATTTATTTGAATGATATTTTTTTAAAAATGTATTTCATTAAAATTGCCTGATGTATCAATTATTTGAAAAGATTTACAAACTACCCGAAGTTAATAAATTATAAAAAAAAGGCATTCCAAATGGAATGCCTCTTTTTTTGAAACTTTTAAAGTGGTTATTACGGTTTTTCTATAGCTGCTTTGAGAACTTCTACCGGCATATTATCACCCAAATATTGCCCGTAATAGGCTGTCGCAATATTACCATTTTCATCAATTAATATCTCCGCACTGATGCGGTTAGGTTTTCCATCCTGTGGTAGTTTATTCGGATATAATTTTTTACCTCTTTTAGCTTTTGCAGCTGCAGCATGCACCGTACCTCGCGCCATCTTCGAGCGATTTTCTTCCACACCATATAAATCATAAAGAATTCCCTTAGGGTCGGCAATAACAACCTGATAAAACTGATGTGTATCTTTAAATATCAATACATTTTCGGGTGATGATTCAAAAAATGAGAGCATAACGATACCTTTCTTTAGAAAATAATCCTTTTGCTCCTCCAATTCATTAAAACGGTAATAACTAACAGGATCTCCGGCATTTCGATAAAAAGTCAATAATATTTTCTGGCCCTTATATTGTTCAACAGAATGAAATTTACCTTCCAGATCTTTCACTGAAAATGAAGGAGCAAACTGACCTTCGTACAATTTTTTATCCTCTTCAGCTTGTGCAAAGACCCTGATATTCAATACGAATATTCCAATTACCAAAAGAAGAATGAACCTGCTTTTTTGTAAAACTTTCATCTGGATGCGCTTTGAAATTAATAATGTCAAATTATAAGAACATATTTGAAAGCTCAAATTTACAATGCTTTATATTATGTTTAGGGTATTTGGAGCAGAGGTGCAAAAATAAAAGCAGATATTTGCAGCAAGCCTTATTTATATTAAATATATCAATAAAAAATCTTGAGTAAATTTCTCCGAGCAAGTATCTTAATTACATTTTGCCTTTCCGGTTCTGCCAGCTTATTTGGCCAGCATATCCGGCATTCTCATAAGAAAAAGAAAGAATTAACCCTTCCTGTTCCCGCAGCACCCGATAGGAAATATATTGCCGACTATCACAAGGAATTGACGCTTAGGATCTTTGGTTCCCGCAAGTTCAGTAATTATGGTTTGTATGATAAGGGTTTTGCTCAAAATGTATTATATCGCCCAAACAGTCCTTTCAATATCGGCATTGGTATGAATTACCGGATTTTTGGTATTAATCTGGGATTTAATTTTCCCTTTATCAATAAGACTGAGGTAAACGGCAAAACCAAATTTCTGGATTTGCAAACTCATCTGTACGGACGAATGCTCATATTTGATGTTTACCTCCAAAGCTATAAAGGATTTTATTTACCAAATTCAGCTATCATTAATAATTCGAACGATGGTAAAGTATATATCCGTCCTGATTTGTCAACCCTGGTTACAGGTATTTCGGCACAATATTTATTTAATGGAAAAAAATTCTCTTTCCGCGGGGCTTTTTTACAAAATGAATTGCAACTCCGCAGTGCGGGTTCACCCATACTTGGAGGAACAGTTAGCAATGTTCTGATCAGAGCTGACTCTTCTGTTATTCCGGAAAACATTCGTTATCAGGATTACTTTGATAATCTTCATTTCAGGCAGAGCAATGTTTTCAATGCCAGTATTTTTTTTGGCTATGGATATACATTTGTGCTGCCGGCACATTTGTTTTTTACAGCTGCAGGAACTTTAGGACTGGGATGCAATTACACCTCGATGTATGTAAGAGGCCAGTCGGAATTGACAGGTATGGGTACGGACCTGAATGGAATTATCAGGTTTTCATTAGGTTATAATTCCAGAAGGTATTATGGGGGTATCCATTATGTAGGAAATTATTCATCGAGTAATACGCCAATAATATACGCCCGCCAGCAGTTTGGTTCAGGTAATTTCAGAATATCCATTGCAAGAAGGTTTACCCTAAAAAGAAAATTGCTCGGCTTTTATTAAATTATTTTTGAGTAAAAACTTATTTGAATACCAAACTTCAGCAACAATAAAGGATATTTGGTTAATTATACAATAGCAGACGCAATGGCAGGAAGAAAGAACAACAACAAAAAGAGCAATCAGGGAAATCCTAACCGGAAAAATACAGCCCGGAATGTGGGTGCAAAAGTAGGAACCGTTACCGGAAAAATAGATGTCAGCAAAAGCGGTTTGGCCTTTGTGACTGTAGAAGGCATGGAAAAAGATGTGCTTGTCTATCCCGAAAACCTTAATACAGCGCTGAAAGGAGATACCGTGAAGTTGGAAATCATGCTCAAAAAGAACCAGGGCAGCAAGCGTATTGAAGGTGTTGTCAGAGAAGTAACCATCCGTAAGCAAAGCGAATTTGTAGGCAGAATGGAAGTGAAACCAACGTTTGCCTTCCTTATTCCCGACAATGATAAAATGCCGGTCGATATTTTTATTCCCGAAGAAAACCTGAATGGTGCAATAGATGGAGACAAAGCGGTAGTAAAGGTTCTCGAATGGCGGAAGTCTAAAAATCCGCTCGGAACCGTATTGCGGATTGTGACGAATGAATCGGCCAATGAAATGGCAATGCAGGATATTCTGAGCGAGAATGGCTTTCCGCTTGATTTTCCCGACGAGGTAATGGAAGAAGCAGCCAGAATTTCGGATGTTTTAGATAAAAAGGAGATCGCAAAACGGGAAGATTTCAGGAATACATTAACCCTGACGATTGACCCTGCTGATGCAAAAGATTTTGATGATGCCATTTCTATCAAAGAACTGAAAGACGGCTATTATGAAGTTGGTGTTCACATCGCTGATGTCAGTCATTATGTAAATGAAAATACAGAACTGGACAAGGAAGCACTGAATCGCGCAACCAGTGTTTACCTTCCCGATCGTGTATTGCCAATGCTGCCGGAACATTTGAGTAATCAGTTATGTTCCCTTCGCCCGAATGAAGAGAAATTCACTTTCTCCGCCATCTTTACTATCAACAAACAAGGAAAAGTAAAGGATTACCGGCTGGGTAAAACAATTATCAACTCCAACAGGAGATTTACCTACGAAGAAGCTCAGGAGATTATTGAAGGAAAAGATGGTGACTACGCCGAAGAAATTCACACACTCGATACCATTTCAAAAGCCCTGCGTGAGCAGCGGTTTAAGAATGGTGCGATCAATTTTTCTTCGCAGGAAGTAAGATTCCAGCTGGACGAAAAAGGTGTGCCGATTGGCATAATCATTAAGGAAAGTAAAGATGCGCATAAGCTGATTGAGGAATTGATGTTGCTCGCCAACCGCTATGTGGCCCAACACGTTGGTGCGATTGAATATCAGGGAAAACCACTACCCTTTCCTTATCGTGTGCACGATACGCCAAACGAAGAAAAGCTTGCTGCATTTGCTGCATTTGCTGCGAAGTTTGGCTATAAAATGAGCCTGAACACACCGGAAACCATTACCAAAACATTCAACGAACTGTTACGTGATGTACAGGGTAAGCCGGAGCAACATGTGTTGGAAACTTTGGGAATCCGCACGATGAGCAAAGCTGTATATACAACTGAAAATGTCGGTCATTACGGACTTGGTTTCGAAGATTATTGTCATTTTACATCGCCTATCCGACGCTATCCTGATGTGTTGGTTCATCGTATTTTGCATGAGGTGTTGCAAGGCAAAATCAAACCTATGAAAGGGCTTGAAGAGATGTGTAAACATTGCAGCACACAGGAAAGAAATGCAATGGATGCAGAACGCAGCGCTACCAAATACAAACAGGTCGAGTTTATGCAGCAATATGTGGGAGAAACCTTTGATGGTGTTGTATCTGGCGTAGCCGCTTTTGGCATTTTTGTAGAAACAATAGAACACAAATGCGAGGGAATGCTGCCCATCAATGATTTGCTTGATATCGACCGTTTTGAATTTTCGGAACAGGAATATGCTTTAGTCGGACGTAGTACAGGCTTGCGTTTCACAATTGGTGACCATATCCGGATTAAAGTCGTCAGAGCAGATTTAGACAAACGTCAGATTGATTTCAGTCTTGCTGAAATGCCTGAACAAAAAGCTAGAAAACCATTGGCAAAAGGAAAAGAAAAAGCTGAAAAGAAAATAACGACACGAAAGAAGAAAGACTAAAAAAAGCGCAACATCTCTGTTGCGCTTTTTTGTTTTATTGAAGAAAGTTGTAATTAGCTAAATGAAAATATTTTATTTAGACAGAAAATATTGCGTTGAAAAGCGGTGTACTCTACCCATACCATCAGTGGTAACCTTCATTTCCTTCTCAATCCAGATTCTGGAAGTTTCCAATGTAAATGTTCCTGAATCAAAACTGAAATTTTGAAAACGGACAGGATTGGTGTATATAGAATTAGCGAAATAACTGTAGGAACCATAATAGGTACTATCATCAATCGTCATCACCAGTGAGTCCTTTTTACCAAGTCGCAAAGAAATATTTCTATTCATATAATCCACATAATCATTTTTCATCATTACGCCATTCACAAATTCACGGTTATACAAATATTGCAATTTCCAATCGCCAACCAGTTTGAGAGAATCATATGGAGCCGGAGGTACATAGGTGGTTCCGGTGTTATCTTTCTTGCAGGAATTTAACAGGAAAAATGAACCGCAGGCAATAAGTGTAAGGGACTTCAATAATTTCATAAACGAGCGTGATTTTAAAAAATTTACTCAAATATACAGAAATACCAATTTGGTGCAAGTATTTTAAAAACTATTTGAGTCAGACTTAGTGGTAAAGCGAAATCAGGGCGCACTTACAAGTCCAGAATCCCATCGGGTAAGTCCAGCCTCAGGAAACGATTGCGCAGATTTACCTCTACAATAATAGGCTTAACCAAAGGAATCAATACTTCTTTTCCTTCATAATGAATCGTTCCAATCCACTGAGGACCAGTCTGCACTGCATCCACTAAAGGTCCGAGAGCTCCCTGGTG
>DLGS01000129.1 GCA_002482815.1 Bacteroidetes bacterium UBA7688 | reverse complement strand
GTGGCCGCGAGATTGGATCTGACAGCTGGAAAGCGTACATGCGCCGCCAGACAAATACCATTAATTATGGATCTACCCTGCCCCTGGCGCAAGGCATCAAGTTTACGATTTAAGTTTTATTTATTGATTGATATGAATAACAAACCCACCGATATGGTGGGTTTGTTGGTTAATTAATTTTGTGAATCATCAAGCAGATAAAAAAGATTCATAACAAAATGGTTCTGTTATTCGATTTTCTCAATTCTCCCTGTGTTATTTTCAGTCCTGTCCAAAACCACCCCGGAATGAGCATCGAGTATTAAATTAAAATCTGTAAAAGTACTATCTGAGGTGTATACCCTATTTTGAAAGTCCCAGATTATCGACTCTTTCATGTTATCATAAGAAAGACTAACAGTTGTATGATCATCATAAAATTTATTTTCAGTGGCAATTTTCTTTACCTGTTCTAACGATAGAATATTGGCTTTTTGGGGTTCCTTTTTAATATCAGGCAAATGAATTTCTTTCATTATCTCACCGGAATTGTCGACTAAAATCCGTGCAGTGTAAAGTCCTAAACCTTTTGTTGTATCAGAAAAGGAAAAACAGATAATATAACAAAATGGAGGTATTGGTTTTGTCGTCGTCCTGTGAATAAACATATCTATATTTAAATCAAAAACACTGACATCAATAAGTCTCAGTCTCGAGTAATAATCCAAACCCAATCGATTTAATAAATGGTCAACAAGTTTATTTCTTACCCTATCAGGTAATTCATACAAGGAACTTGCTATACCCGGATTAAAATCTTCACAACCATTGTAAGGGAAATTCATATAAACCAGGTTTTCTCTTTTAAAAAAAGATATACTATCAGGAGACAATTTTATTACATCTCTTTTTTTATCAAATAAATTTATTGTTTGCCTTAATGGTTTGAAAACGCCCTCTGAAATATCAATTTGATAGGTAGCATTTCTTTCGACGTTCCACAATCTCGTGGAAAGAATTCCATTTTTATCTGTAAGTCCTATTTGAATGCATTTATCATTATCCTTTAAAATATAGCAATAAACGCCCTCTAAAGGCTTATTTGTTTCTTCATTTATGATTTTGGCATAGAACTTAACCTGACTGTAGACAGGCGTTGAGAGAATTAGTAAAATTAAAATAGAATAGTACTTCAATGGTTTTAGTATTTTATCAGCGGTTTAAATTGTCAACAAAAAGAAGCATATCGCCTGTTCTATTTTCAAAATAAAGTTACTCAATAAAGTAAAATATTGCGAATTCAGAATAATGTTATATGCAGGGCAATTTTTCATGCTAAAGATTCTTGCCGAAAGACAGTAGAGAGTTTTATTGTCCTTACCAACCCATTTTAATCTTAAATTAATCGAGACCTTTATCCATGTAAACCACCCTCCCCTTCGGCAAGCTCAGGATAAACCCAAGAGGGGAATAAAAAAACAGCAGCAACATTGCTGTTACTGCTGTTCGTAGCATTTGTATATAACGGTTATACTTAGTAAACCAACAATTATTGTTTTTCGAATTTTTGAACTGAATTCAGGTTTTTACCATTCAGATGAATGATATAAATACCTGTTGGTAATTCGCTTACAGAAATCGTGTTGTTATTGATATTCTCAACAGCTTTCACCAATTTACCTTCAGCGTTATAGATTTTAGCACTACCGGCTGCCTGTGCAGATTTGATGTTCAAAGTGCTTCCGGCAGGAGAAGGATACAACAAGACCTCATTTGCAGTTGTGCTCACTGATTTTATTGAAGTGGTTACAGCATCTTTATCGGTCACCATAAAGGGACTCAATGATGTGATTCCTGCTCTGGTCATAGCGTATAAACCACCGCTCAGGCTGGTAGCAGCAGAAGAAGTTGTTGCATCCCATGAGCCGCCGGTGTAATGAGAAATATAAGCCTCACTGCGGTTGAAACCATTCACTTCAAGACCGGAATTCCACATGGCTGTCAGGTCGAAATTGATACCTGTAGTAGCACTGCTGGTGATAAACCATGTGTTTTTTACCATTGGTTGTGTAGAAGACAGTAGAGAACCAGATGTTCCGTTTACCATTACAGAACCAGTTACGTTCAGGCTCACATCGCTGGTTACCGAACCAGAATTTGCTGTTATCGCAATCGGAGTGAAATCAGTCATTGTTCCAACAAAGAAAGTATCGGTGCTGCCTGCCATCAGGTTCAGGGTCAGGCGGCCGCTGCCATCTGTTACCACAAAACTGTTGGAAGAACCACCCATTACTGTTCCGCCGGCATTTACAATCAGACTGGAAGAACCCAAACGGATGCGGCCTGACTGCAAACGAAGTGTTCCGTTTACATTAAGGTCGGTACCAAGGCCAACACTCGAACTGCTGCTGCCGGTATTGATGGTAAAATTGTTCAGCAAATTACTGCCTGATGTAAAGCGTAAAGAACCGCTTATACTTGCAGATGTATTAATGATAAGATTAGAGAATGAACTACCGCTGATAGTACCGGTACCCATGGTAGAAATATTACCCATACCGGATAATGTCAGGGTGTTATTGTTCAGGGCAAAAATACCGGACTGAAGCGTCAACACACCGTCCAGCTCTGTATTGGAAGTCAAGCTCAAAGTGCTGCTCACATCTACGGTTACACTGTCAAGACCATCACCTGTCAGTTCAAAGCCGGTAGAAGTAGCGCCAAGTCGATAAACGACATTGTAAGTACTGTCCATACTCAGCACACCAAGACCACTTCTGTCAAGAGAACCGCCGCTCAGCACGATGCTTGAGCCGGCACCAAGCTTCAGCATAC
>DLGS01000106.1 GCA_002482815.1 Bacteroidetes bacterium UBA7688 | reverse complement strand
AATCAGCAGCTTGCTGTTTGGGTCAACCAATGGAGGGAACCCGGTTTTATGTTGGTTTGATTTTTGTTTCATTCTATTGGTTTCAAAGATAAAAATCCTGCGGAGCGGAAATTCTAGGATTACGTTAAAATGCATTGTCTTTATGATCAATTCTTCGTTAGCCAATTTTATTGATCATATTTTACCTGATGAACCTCGACTGGTTGATATTTGTCACTTTTTTTGCTTCGCCAAAAAAAGTAACCAAAAAAAGGCGACACCAAAATAATGCTCCGCGATTTTGGTGGGCTCACGCACTCCTCCGATTGCTCTTTTTAGTTATTACCTTACGTATCTTCATCCTGAAAAATTGATGGTAAAGCTGAATGCTTTAGAAGAAAGTTGTGGGCGAAGTTGAGCGGTCTTGACATGAAACCACAACCAGCCCACATGATGTCATTCCGCAGGAATCTGTAGCGAGTTGTGTAATTACATATCCTCACACAACATCTGTCCCCTCTTCTATTCATCTCAGGCCTATTTACTCAACCCAATCACCCGATTTCGTAAATTCGTTAAAATTATTTCCTGATGTTCCGCTTTGTTTTTGTCCTTGTGGTGTGCTTAGGTTTTGCAGCCAATGCACAAAAGATAAAGAAGGAAGATTACTTTTTTATCGATCGCCTGGTGCAGGAAGCCGGCCCTATGAAAGGCTACAGCCTTAGCTACATTGTAGATTCTATTACCAAAGATTGCAAGACCGAACTGCAGGCTACGCGGGCTTTTTATCGCTGGGAGGCGCTGTTTGTTGCTTTTGACACCAGACGATTCCGCCATCCCGGCAATGCTGCAGACCATGCATCGACAGCATTGATGGAGCGCAAAGCAGCCGGAGAGGGTTTTGCCCGATTGTTCAAAGCCATGTGCGACCTGAAGAAAATAGACTGTGTGGTGGTGAAAGGTTTGCTGCGCAGGAAGCTCAGCGATATCGGAAAAATGGAGGAGGAAGCGGTGCACTATTGGAATGTCGTGACCATCAATAACACGAGCTACCTGATAGATGCTTCGCTGAGCGGAGGGCAGCCGGACGAAAAGGGGAAGCACTTTAATAAAGAATATACTGACGCCTGGTGGTTGTGCAACAGGAAACTGTTTGCCTGCACCCATTTGCCCGACGACAAATCTTTGCAATTGATGGAAGTACCACTGACGAAATCTGAATTTGCGCAGGGGCCAATCGTATTGCCGGGAGCGATTGTTGCAGGACTGGTACCAACAAAAACGGTAAAAGGATTATTGCGGGGAGTGGCAGACAGCAGCACAAATATGAAATTTAATTTTGCAGGTAGCCTGGATCTTTCTTCCGTTCAGGTAAGCTTTGATGAAGGAAAAAGACTGGACGTTCCTTTTGATTTTGACGAATTTGGTATTTATATCAAACTGCCGAATGGACCTGCCGGCAAGCATGTAGCCGATGTTTATATCAAGAATAAACCGGCGTTTCGCTTTCGCTCTGAAATGCGGCCGGCTCTGAAGAAGAGAACACCATCCGGAGCGAAAAAACCCGCGTGAGGGATAGCAGCGGACCTGCCTGCCGGCAGGCAGGTAGCCCGGCCCTGCAGTAAGGCCTTTTGTGAGCCTGGCCGAAGGGCACGCCCTGAAAAACGAACACGAAAATTTTGTCTGAAAGGGTCGTAAAAATGCATCATTAAGATAGTAACTTTGCCGCCAACTATGACACAGGAGCAACTGAAAGAAATGCGCGACAGGGTGCAGCATCTGCAGAAATTTTTGCGTGTTGCCGACCGTCAGCAGAAGCTGGAAAGCGACCGCCAACTTTCCCTTTCGGAAGGTTTCTGGAATGATAATGCACGGGCAACGGGCATTCTGAAAGAGATAAAAATTACTAAATACTGGCTGGACCTTTTCCAATCGGTGACCGATGCGGTGGAAGATTTTGCGGTATTGTTTGAATTCTGGAAAGCGGGAGAAGCAAGTGAGGAAGAGGTGCAGGAATCGCATCAGCATGCGATAAAAGTATTGGACGAACTGGAGTTTAAATCGACCCTGAACGAACCGGAAGATGAACTGCATGCGGTGCTTGTGGTGAACTCGGGAGCCGGCGGAACAGAAAGCCAGGACTGGGCTGAAATGTTGTTGCGGATGTACCGGATGTATGGCGAAAAGCAGGGTTGGAAAGTATCGGAAATTGATATACAATATGGCGATGGTGCGGGTATTAAACAGGCGACCATTGAGTTTGAGGGAGAGTTTTCTTATGGCTTACTAAAGGCTGAAAGTGGCGTCCACAGGCTGGTTCGCATTTCTCCCTTCGACAGTAATGCACGCAGGCACACTTCTTTTGCGAGCGTGTATGTGTACCCGCTGATAGATGATAGTATCGAGATAGAAATCAACCCGGCAGATGTGAAAATGGAAACATCGCGAAGCGGCGGTGCGGGTGGCCAAAACGTGAATAAAGTTGAAACGAAAGTGCAGCTTACGCATATTCCTACAGGGATTGTAGTGGTGTGCCAGCAGGACAGGAGCCAGCTTGGCAACCGTGAACTGGCGATGCAAATGCTGAAAAGCCGCTTGTATGAAATAGAACTTCAAAAACGAAATGCGCTGAAAGACGCAACGAACAGCAACAAGAAAAAAATTGAGTGGGGCTCACAGATCCGCTCTTATGTATTCCATCCTTACAAAATGATTAAAGATCACCGCACGGATTATGAGGTGGGCAATGTCGGTCCGGTGATGGATGGCGAGATTGATGATTTTATCAAAGCCTACCTGATGAGTATGCAGGAAGAGGAGTAGTAAGTCTGAAAAAAGAGCGCCAATGTGGCGCTCTTTTTTGTTTATTGTTTTACAAATTTTGTTGTGTTGATGACGGTCTTTTGTTCTGCATCCAGGGCACGGATAAAATACATACCGGAGGGCAGATCACGGATATCTATCCGGGTTTCTTCACCTTGTCTGAAAACACGAATTGCATGCTGACCCGACACAGCATAAATATCAAATGCGTGAACTTTTGAAAGCGGACACTTTACAGTTAAGACCTCAGATGCCGGATTAGGAAAAGCGTGTAGGACTTGTCCGGCACCAGAAAATTCCGGAATCGCCGTTTTTATGGTAACTGATTCATCACATGATTTTTGCCATGTGCCGTCGTTGTCCAAAGTCCACAATTTATATTTTCCGCTCTTTGCGGGTTTATAAACAGAGTCCGTAGTAGACAACATTAATTTCCCATCATAATACCATCTGTACAATTTCTTGCCGCTTTCACCTTTAAGATTGGCTTTGTCCGGGGTTATTTTTGCAGATGCAATACCTTTCAAATTGGATTTGCGTTTAACAACAGGATTGGTCAGCGTTTGCTGCGCCATAAGTTTTAGAAATGTAGCTCTATCTGGAGGTATCGCGTACATAAACATATTCAGCGTAACATCTTTCTGAGTAATAGCGCCATAAATTGTTGCTGCGGTTAAAAAAGAACCTGTCATATCCGGGTGGGCTCCATCAGGACTCCACAAATTAATGTCCGGACGATCAATAATTGATTTTTTCCAGGCATAACCTATCGGTGCAATAACGTCTTTTGCACTATCGTTCAAAACCTCATAATTTGTTGTGATCTGATTAATCATAGAAGTGTCCTCGTCCTGAAAACCCCAGCCAGAGAACCAGATCATCTTTCCACATGAATGATAATGGTGAAAAGAATCCCTGATTTTAATGTGACCTTCGATTACTTTACTCTTGGTAACGGAAGGGAAAACAGCAGAATCAAGAGCGAAGCGTCCCTGATTGTCCTGCAAAACCAGAAAATCCCAGTCATTGTTTTTGATCAGATCAAAGACAACAGGATTATACATGTGGGCATCTGTTCCCATTGCAACATCTCCAACTGTGATTCCACCGGGAGCGTAGGCTTTTGTAAGGACTGGTGTTTTATCAAAAAGAAAAAAGCCTTTGACAATGGCCT
>DLGS01000290.1 GCA_002482815.1 Bacteroidetes bacterium UBA7688 | reverse complement strand
CTTTCTTTCTCTGATAAGACCAAAAAGCATAAAATAGTTTTAACCGTTATTTTGTTTTTTTGAAAAATAATTGAACGTACGCCAGGGTTTCAGGAAAGACTGTAAGCGCACCTTAAAAGGAACCTGCATTTTAATTTTCCCGATGCTTCCGGCCATAAAATTTTCAGTCGTTCTGCTTTCAGTTTCATTCATTTTCTGACCGGTGTATTTCACTTTTAAATAACTGTTCATAAAGCCTGCAAAATTCGTACCAAACCTTGCATCAACGATAGTCCGGGCATAATTCAAAGGGGTAATTTCTCCTCTGTAATAGCCAAGCTGATGAAGATAATAGCCGAAACCACGATATTGCCAATATGCTTTCTGCTCAGGCGCTTCAGCTCTTTTGATTTGCCATTTGTAGTAAGCTAAAACAATTGATGGAATTGCAAAAAACAGCATTAATAAAGCACCCAATACAGCAGCAATCTGAAGGAGTATTAATTTATAAGACACAGGTTTCAAACTTTTTTGCTTTTGAAGCTGCTCCTCTTTTATTTGGTCCGGCGACTTTTTAATGTAAATATCGTCAACAGGTATCGGTGCATTCATTCTTGCCAAAATCACTTCTCCGCTTTCACCAGTGTTTCCATCAGGCATTTTTTTAAGGACTTCTGCATAACTCACTGCAGTTGCCGAATCGCCGATGTGCACCTGTTTCAAATCAATATTCACACTATCTTTTTGAATATTCGCAATACTAACGTCCAGCAATGCATCAACACTACCCTTTTTCACCTTATACTCTTTATCATGAAAAAGAAGCTGCCCTACTTTTAATGTCATTGTCCGTTTCAAAGTATCAATTGAAACAATTTGGCCTTCACCGGCAAACCAGGCGTGCGGAGGCTGCATAGGTGGTGTGCCATCCGGGCTGGGACTTTGTTGGGCTTCATCATCACCCACCGTAGTGTCAAAATCCAACCAGCCATAACCGGGAAAATATACCTGAACCCATGCGTGAGCCTGATCAGCATAATACCAATACCATCCTTTGTTTTTATCACTGCGGTCTATAGTCAGAAAACCTACGGTAATCCGGGAAGGAATACCCAGTGAACGTAACATAAACAAAGTTGCTCCGGCATAATAAGCGCAATAACCTTTATGGTTTTCAAACAGGAAATACATCAGTTTGGAAGAGCTTGGAATACCAGGCACACCCGGATTATCGGTATAAGAAAACAATGGCTTTCCTTCCTCATCCTTTGATGTAAAATAATCGCGGATAGCGAGCATTTTGTCTACCGGTGTTTTTGCATTGGCAGCGATTTTATTGGACAGAGCAGTAATTCGCTGAAACTTGGCATCAGAAGGCATTTTGGTATAATATGCCATAAATTCCTTGTCGACTTTCGCATAAGTTTCCGCCTTCCGCAAAACCGAAAATCTTTGCTCCTGAAATTGCTTAATCTGAGGATCCTTTGCATTATAAATAAAGTAGGCTGAATTAAGTTCACTTACATACCCTTTTGCACGATAGGCTGAACGGAATTGTCCACGAAAATCCTTTTCGATGGCTATTGGCTGAACGAAAAATCCTGTATTGGGTGCCAGATAAGTCTCCGGTGAAAGGCTTTTGCTATACACTTCAATTTCTACCACTTTTCTTGCCTTATCACTCATCCCATTTTCTAAAACGCCACTATCAGCGCGTGTTGCATAGAGGGGAATTTTAGACGGATCCGGTTCAAACAAGTCATTCTTTGGAATTTTAGCATCCCGTTCAAACGTTTCAGTAGTAGTATCAAATTTGGTATAATAAAACGCAGTCAGGTAAAGAGGATTGGGAATATCCGTACCTGGAAAAAAATTATCAATATGAGCAGCAAATAATAATTCATTGCTCCGACCCTGATTGCTGCGCAACTGAGAATAATCTTTCAGGTCAAAATTGCCATCCTTATTCTTTTTAAGCATGCCGTTTTCATTACCCTTCTCTCCTTTTCCACCCGCATTGGCGACAGCTGCTTCAAATTTCGATTTCATTTGCCTGGTAATAATGGCACCAGTTAGTCCAATCAACAATAAAAACAAAGCTATTCTGCGTGTCATAAACCACCAGAATTTTTGAGATTTATCCTTAAAATTATAAATCTGCTCGGCAGCAAAAATGATATAAAAGCAATAAAGCACAGCCGGTAAAAAGGCCTGCAGCAAATGAGGCAGAGAATCAGTTTTTTCCTTTGCAATTAATATTATACTCGAAACCAAAAAGATGGCACCTATAAAATAATGTGCGTATCTCCAACGGGCAAAGGCAGCACCAAGCAACCATCCTGTAGAAAACAATACACTGAAAATTAAAAACCGGACGGATATAAAAAAGGTATCAAACTCACCTATAGCGGTTTTGTCCAGGCCTTGATAAATAAGCGTGAATGAAAAAATAAGAATGGCAAACGTTGTGAGAAACCGAAAACGAAACGCATAAAACAAACATGCGCCAGCCATTCCGGCCAGAAAATAAGCTGTCTGCTCCAATGCATTATTTTGCAGAATAGTATAAAAATGATTGGCGTTCCATAATAAAAAGTAGCCAATACATGCAGTAGGTAATACCAGAAATATCAGCTTGGCAATTGTTTCATTTACAGAAGATGCGCGTTGTATTTTCATAAGGATAGATGCAGCAAGTCAAACCTACAACGATTTATTTGTGCACGCATCATTTTAACGTAGATTTTAATTTAGTCATGGCAGAAACAAAATTCCCTTTATTTCCGTTCATAAATAATAAACCAGGCCGCCCGGTTTCTTTCCTTATAATGCTGCATCACAGCTTCCGGTAATGGTTTATCATCTTCTGAAAGAAAAATGATATCCTGATAATTAAAATTGCAATCGTAATTCACTACATTTTTTAAGTCTTTCAATACGAATGGCCACATAAAGGATTCATCCGACAACCAAATGGTGGCATCAGGTTTAAAATCCTGTGGAAGAGATTCCAATCCATTCAGAAATGCGCGTGTATCCTGCCCATACAACACTGTTGGACTCATTTCTTTATTAAAATCCATCATTCTTACACAAAGAAAAAGCGTCAGACCAGCCAGGAAAATTTGTACGGGTTTTATCCAACGTTTTGAAATCCGGACAAAACAATGTCCGGCAATCAACAATAAAATAAACAATGAAAAATGCATCTGAAAACCCATTCCCCTGAAAACAGGAAATTGTCTCATAATTAAAACCATGAAAACCATCGATATCCAAATCAAACCATATAAGAGAACAAACTTTGAAAAGCTTGCAAATAAATTCTTAAAGAAAAGAATAAGGACAAATGGCAAGACAAAAAACACCAGTGCCAATGGTTTAAGCGGATTTAAAAAATTAAATGTTTGCAGTGTGACCAAATCGTAAAAATACCCCCATGAAATCTTACCGATTTCAGACAAAGGCTTCCCGGTATTATATCCGCCGCCAAGCAGGGAACCTATGCCGGAATAACAAAAAGCAGGCAAATAAACTAAAAAAACACCTGTTCCGGAAAGTAATAAAGTCAGCCAAAACTGAAAAAACAATTTTCTCCTGAACAGGCAAATAATTGTTGCAGACAAAACCTGGAAGACAATAAAATAAAGATAAACGGGCACAGTCCACATGCCAATTATGTTGCAAAAAATGAGAACACCTAATGCCTCAGGTTTTGAATTTCTGTTTGAAAAGAAATAATAATAAAAACTTACAAAACCAATCCATTGCAATAAATGGCACAATGCATAACCCCTGCCCTGATGC
>DLGS01000028.1 GCA_002482815.1 Bacteroidetes bacterium UBA7688 | reverse complement strand
GAGTTTTGGGTGTTAATTTGTGCCGACAGACCCTGAAATAAATTCACGGTGACGCTAGATGGGCGGTGCGTCATGCTGAATTCATTTCAGCATCAGTTTTTTAAAGAGTTTTCCAATTTCTTTTGCTAAAGTATTGATAGTTCTCTGATTAAATAAAAAAACTCACGTTGAATTAGATTATTTTTGCGAGTGTCAATCATTTAAACTTTTCTTGTAGAAAGAATTGATAAATGATTACATACATTAAACTGATTAGAGAAATCACTCGATAAATTGTTATCTGCTCAAATCCATCTAAAAAGTTGATTGCGAAGGAAACAAGCCCGCATATGGAAAATATGTACATTACATATTTGTTAAAGAATAGATTTTTCATTGGTAGAAAGCATAGGTATAACAGATAAGCCAATATAGTAGAATTTTTATTGAATGCCCGTAATTTCTAATAAGCTATTTTTTTAGCGGTTTGTCATTCTGACGTTAGGAGGAATCTATCCTTGGCAGTTATGGGAATAGATCTTGAAATTTTCAAGAATTACAAAATGCAGATTATCCGAATAACGAACAATCAAAAATTTTTATTATTAAGATTGCCTACCAGTATACAGTCTTAAATTCACACAATAAAAACAAGCAATTATTAATTACGTTATATAGCTTTGCTTACATCAAATTAGTAATTCCGCTTTATGCCCATCAAACCGTCATTGCGTATATATTTCGCTTTTTGTGCGCTCACGTTTTTCCCTTTTTATGCTTCCGCTAATTTTGATTTCAACGCAAATTGCCTAAAGGCATACCAAAATATCTTTGAGCTGAAATTGAATACGGCCCGTCAATTAATTGCAGCCGAAAAAAAGGTACACCCACGAAATTCTATTGTGCCATTGTTGGAAAATTACGTTGATTACTTTTACCTGATTACCACTGAAAGCAAAACTGAATTTGAGCGGTTGGAAGGTAATAAAGCTAGTCGTTTAGATCAGATTAGCAGCGATGATAAAAACTCGCCGTATTATTTGTATGCACAGGCCGAAATTAATTTACAATGGGCATTAATAAGAAGTAAATACGGCGCTTATTTTGCTGCTGCAAGAGAAATCAATAAGGCTAACGGTTTATTGAAAGATAACCAAAAAAAGTTCCCAGGGTTTCATTTAAACCTTAAAGGACTGGGANNCTTATTAACGTTGTTTTTGGCGCTTTGCCCGATGGCTTCATGAAGTCTACCTTGTCCACTTTTGGAGTTAAGGGTGACGTACAAACTGGCTTAAACCAGTTGGATAAATTGGCCGAAAACCTTCCAAAATCCTCTTATGAGCCATTTTATGATGAAGTGATATTTTACTACGCTTACATTTTAACAGATGTAGCTAAAAGTGCACAAGCTTACAACAAAACAATGAAGTATACGGCAAGAATAGCCGATAGCAGTTTGCTGAAAACTTACCTGCAAGCATACGTTTGTGCCCGAAATGGGAAAAACGAACAGGCCATAACTATTTTGGAAAACAGACCAAGAGGAACTGTTTATCAATCGTTTGCCTACCTGGATTATTTGCTTGGAGTGGCTAGGTTAAATAAACTGGATCTCGGTGCTTCAGCCAGTTTTAGTCAATTTCTACAGCAAAATAAAGGCGTTAATTATGTGAAGGATACTTATTTGCACCAAGCGTGGATTTCACTTTTAAAAAACGATACGGGAAGCTACCAAAGTTTAATAGCTAAGGTTAAAAACAGCGGAGCAACCTATGCGGAAAAAGACAAGCAGGCTGTAAATGAAGCCATTGCACCAATGCCGAAAATGGAGTTGTTGAAAGCACGTTTACTTTATGATGGTGGCTATGTTACCAAAGCTTTGGCGGTGCTAAGCGATGTGAAACCAGACGAGCTTAAATCTGTAAAAGATAAAACGGAACTTGCCTATAGGTTGGGTCGCATTAATGATGATTTAGGGAGGGATGATGTTGCGCTCTCACACTATCAAACTGCAATTAATACAGGTAAGGGATTAAAATACTACTATGCGGCTAAAGCGGCTGTTCTAGCTGCCCACATTTGCGAGAGAAAGAAAGATGCGATCAAAGCAAAAGCTTATTTCAACACCGCTATTGCTATGAAAGATCATGAGTTTGAGTCTAGCATTGAGAGCGAAGCTAAGCAGGGCTTGAAGAGGATAGGAGGGTAAGCCCCTCGCTAACCTTTAGCTATCTCTCCCCAGAAGGGAGAGATATTTATTTTGATATGATGCGAGTTTCGCCTTGCGGGATATTACAAAGGAGCCTAAAACTTATATACTATCGCATTGATATGCATACCAGCGCCAACCGATGCAAAAACAGCATAATCGCCGTTATTTATTTGATAACCATCAATTTTATTTTTTAAAACCAGATCTATTAGCGTAGGTACTGTAGCTACTGAGCTATTGCCTAGCCAAGAAATCGTCATTGGTACTAATTTTTCAGGTACAGTGTCTTCTCCGTAAAGTTTAAATAGGCGTTTCATAATGGCGTGATCCATTTTGCCATTAGCCTGATGGATGAAAACCATTTTGATTCGTTTTACATCGATGCCTGATTTATCAATAGCTTGTTTAACCAATTGTGGTACGGTAACTACAGCAAATTCATAAAGCTTCCTGCCTTTCATTTTGATGTAAGCGTTACCACTGCTGTCGTAAGGGTTATTGCTATATCCCATGGTCAGCATTTCGGCATGACTGGCATAAGTTTGTGTTTTATGTGATAAGATTCCCGTTGGCTCCTCAGTTTCTCTAGCTTCTAGGATCGTTGCGCCTGCACCGTCTGCAAAAATCATACTATCCCTGTCATGCGGATCAACAATTCTAGATAAGGTTTCGGAGCCTATCACTAATACTTTTTTTGCATCTCCAGATTTGATCAGGTAATCTGCCTGTATCATCCCCTGCACCCATCCAGGACAACCAAATATCAAATCAAAAGCAACACAGTCTGGATTATTTATACCGAGGAGTAATTTTACTTTGGCCGCTAGTGCAGGTAACATATCAATACGATTGCTGCCTAACTTAACATCCCCAAAATTATGGCAAAACAGAATATAGTCTAAACTTTCTTTGTCAATTCCAGCATCCTCAATAGCTCGTTGTGCGGCAATTAATCCTATATCATGGTTAAGTTGACTGTCGTCAATATATCGCCTTTCATTAATTTCAGTAATGTCAGCGAATTTTTGAATAATTTCTTCGTTCTCTTTATCGATTTTAACCCCTCCATCAAAAAAACTGTGCTCAATGAAGTGTTTGCCGGCAATTACATTGGTAGGAATACAACTGCCTGTTCCGGTAATCACCGAATAGATTTTGTTCATCATCATAAATTTACACTTTATACCATTTTGGTATTTAGTATAAATCTATAATTTTTTATGTGTTAAACAAAATCGTTAACTAAAATCATCCACTAAAAAAACAAAAAGCTCTTTTGGGCCATGTGCTCCCAATACCAATGTTTTTTCAATGTCGGCGGTGCGGCTAGGTCCAGTTATGGTGCTAATCATCGATGGGATTTGGTTGCCGTATTTGTTTTTAAGAAGTTGGAAAGCATCCTTTAAATCCAATACCAACTGGCCGGTACGGGCAATTACTATGTGTTGATGTGGAAATATACTCAAGCGCCTGCCCGCTGCGTTATTGTTGCTCACCATTACCGATCCGTTTCTGGCAATTAGCGCCTCGCACATGGTAATACCAACTTCAGCTTGTTCAAAATCTTTATCTGTTTGATAAAAAGGGAACTCGTAAGTGCTTAACAATGCTTGCAGTTCAGGCTCCCAGCAATAAATTTTACGCCACTTAAACCTATCTGCTAGCTCAAGGATATTCTCAATAAAGTCGACACCGTTTTCGCAAAAAATGAAATTTCCAGCTACAGCAGTGAGTTGTTCCGCAAATAAAATTTCCAGTTCCTCTTCGTTGCGCTGATATAGAGGGCTTTCTTCTAAGTTTGGATAAGGATTGTCCCGCTTTTCAAGCAAGGCCTTCCTTATTTTTTTTAGCATCAGCTCCTTCGGTGTGATGTTTTCTTTCATTGTTGCAAAGGTAAGTTAGTGGCCATTCAAAAAAAAATCCTCCGAAGAGGATTTAATT
>DLGS01000314.1 GCA_002482815.1 Bacteroidetes bacterium UBA7688 | reverse complement strand
GTGGATAAAGATTATGTGTACATCACGGGCAACTACAACCAGACTTGCGATTTCGACCCAGCCGGCGGAACAACCTTCAACCTCACCTCAGCTGGCCTTGGCGATGTTTTTGTAGGAAAGTACGAAACATCATCGGGCAACCTGGTTTGGGCAAAAAGTATGGGTGGAGCCAGTTCCGATTTAGGTTTTGGTATAGCGGTAGATAAAGATGGCTATGTTTATACCACTGGTAACTTTGCCGGCTCTTGTGATTTCAATCCGGGTGCAGGAACCACTACACTTGCTTCTGTTGGCTCATCCGATATTTTTATTTCCAAATTAGATAAAGACGGAACCTATGAATGGGCAAAATCTATGGGCAGCACTGGTGCCGATGGAGGCGTAGGTATTGAACTCGACCATATGGGCGACCCAATTATTGGCGGTTCATTTGTGTTGACTGCCGATTTCGACCCCGGCGCAGGTACTACCAATTTGACATCATTGGGCAGCAACGACATCTTTGTCACCAAATTCAACAGTATGGGCCTGATGCAATGGGTCAAACAAATGGGTGGAACAGGTTCTGAATATCTTGAATGTATGACAACAGACAAATGGGGAAATATTCTGTACACCACCCAATATGGAGACGGTGCAGACTTCGACCCGGGCACAGCCATCTTCAACCTGACAGGTTTGGGTAATATCGCCGTTTCTAAACTAAGAAATAATGGTGATTTTGCATGGGCAAAAAAGATAATCACCTTTGACGATGACGAACGTTGCAAATCTGTTGCGGTAGATACATTTGGTAGTGTATACATGGCTGGTGATTTCTTTGGTGTAGCAGATTTTGATCCGGGATCAGGAACGGCCAACCTTACAAGTGCGGGTAGTGCAGATGTGTTTGTGTCTAAACTGGACAGTGCCGGAAATTATAGCTGGGCAGTAGGTTTTGGCGGTACGGCAGCAGATATTGGTAATGGAATTGCGGTGGCAACAAACGGTAGTGTTTATACCACAGGAAGCTACTTTGGCACTTGCGATTTCGACCCGAGTACAGGAACATCAAACTTAACAGCTGCAGGAGGAAATGATATTTTTGTACACAAACTGAGTCAATGTCTCATCAACAACACCACTACCCTGTCCGGCGGTACCATCAGTGCTAATATGAGCGGAGCCAGCTATCAGTGGGTAAATTGCGCTACAGGTTACAGTGCCATTGCAGGTGCTACTGCTCAAAACTACACACCAACTGTATCGGGCAATTATGCTGTCATCATTACCAATGATGCAACTTGCAAAGACACTTCCGATTGTGTAACAGTAATCCCGACCAGCATTAAAGAAACTACACTTGCCAACCAGGTAAACCTCTATCCAAACCCTGCACAAAACTCGGTAAGCTTAAGCAATTTGCCGAATGAAGGAAACATCAAACTCATCAATGTGTTGGGCACAGTTCTAACAGAAGTGAAAATTAATGCTACCACAATGAACATCGACCTGAGCAATTATGCCAATGGGCTGTACTTCCTGCATATCAGCGACAAGCATAATGCAAGTGCCATCCAAAAATTAATGATTACTAAATAGACTTTCTGATTTTTAATTTTCCATCTATTAACGCTGCCTCTATTCTTAGGGGCGGCGTTTTTTTTACTCAGGAACATTAGAATCGCAGGTCTGCTTAAATTTTACAGTGCTCAAACGGGCAAATAAAATCACAAGGATATTTCAGCCTGCGAAAGCGCTTGTTTATAAATCGCACTAAAATAGGACACCCAATCGAAGCACTTTTGTGAAACAAAAAAACAAAATACTATGTTCAGAATTTTATTGATTTCAACAGGATTTACATGCTTTGTTGCCAGCAACGCAAATGCCCAGGGTAAACTGGGTAAAATGTGGAATAAAATGAAAGAGAAAAGCGAATCCAACAGTAGCTCTTCCGGTTCTTCATCTTCTACCGAAACGGCAGCAAAGCCTAATAATTTTACCGAGTTTCAACAATCGAAACTGGGTCAGATTATTTTCTTTACCAAAGACAGAATAGATGTAGACTGGACCGGCGAAACCGCTGCCGATTGTGCTACTGAGGCAGAGTTGGGCAAGCCATTGGTGATGCGCACTTACATCAAAAATAGTAATGATTTTGCCTCGGGCAAAGACAGATTAGATATTCGCTTTACTGTCGGAGATATTACAATGACTGGATTTGAATTCTCAAAATATGCTTATGATATTGTTGAAAAAGCAGACCGGAAACAAACCTTTGGCAACTTCTGGAAATACGAAAATTCTTACCCTTGCAACAGCATAACCGGAGCAAAAAACAGTACCATGATTACCCCAACATTGATGGCGCCAAAAGGTCAATATTGGGCACAACTTACCGGCCCGGAAGATTGCTTCAGGTTCTTTGTTCAAACCAAATTAAAACACCTTTTAGTTCCCGGCAAAAGCTTCAAAGTAAAAGTGGAATTATTCCGGGCCAATGAAATTTTCTATGCGCCGAGTAAAACCCAGGTTCCGGGAGAGGTGTATGCCAGTGGCGAAATCAATATTAAAGTGACTGACCACATTAATCAATATGCGAATAGTATTTTCCGCATGGGCAGTGAAGGTTTGGTGGATAAAGAAGTTTCGGCTGCCACTGCAAAAGAAATTGAAAAGTTACATGCCGTTCATGTAAAGAAAGTACATAAAGTAATGTTCACCGACAATGATTATAAAATCAGCAAAAACCCTTCAACAGGCATTACCGTTTCTCGCACGATTGAGGCCTGGGTTTATTTTGAGAACCACGATGGCAATCGATTTGTTACCCTCACCAAACTGACTTATATGAATGATGGTGGCGCTAATTTCCTTAAAACGCCGGATGGTGTTCACAGCAATGTTGCGGGCGCAAGCTTTCCGGTTTTCGGGAATCCTAAATTGTTATAGCATTCTAATCAAACAATAACTCAAGAAACCGTTCTGGTATTATCCTGAACGGTTTTTTTGAGCGATATACAGATTGATTTCGAATTTAAACTTCCCGTTTTCAAACAAAAACTTTTACAGGCTTTACCAATTCAACAAAGCAATGCAACATAGTGAGCAATCTTACACAAAAACCTCTCCGGCAATAATCATTGCCTCAGCAAAAGCATCCTGATTAAGGTTGAGCAGTATTTTATGCTCATTAGCCCAATATACCAGATTTTCTGTGGCAATATTGCCTACCAGATCATCATTTGCCATCGGGCAACCACCAATTCCTTTTATAGAAGAGTCGAATAAACGACAGCCGTTTGCGTAAGCTGCATCCAGTTTTTCGCGCCACTGATTGGGAACAGAATGAAAATGCGCTCCAATCTGAACGTTCGGGAAGGAAGGCACCAAATGTTCAAAAACATTTGCAATTGTCACCGGCTGTGCCACACCCACGGTATCGGCCATCGAAATAATCTGAATGCCCATCTGACTCAGCTTCCCTACCCAATCAATCGCTACACTGGCAGAATAAGCATCGCCATAAGGATTACCAAAACCCATCGAAATATAAACGACCAGTTGTTTGCCATGACGAACACACAATTCCTGAATTTCTTCAACTTGTTTTAAAGATTCGGCAATCGTTTTGTTGGTGTTGCGTTTCTGAAAAGTTTCTGAAATAGAAAACGGGAAACCCAGGTATATTATCTCGTCATACTGTACCGCTTCCTCCGCTCCACGCGTATTGGCAATAATCGCCAGCAGTTTAGTATTTCCGTTCAGTTTCAATTGGGGAATTACCTCTTTTGTATCCGCCATTTGCGGAATGGCTTTTGGCGAAACAAAAGAACCGAAGTCGAGGACATCGAACCCTACTTCCAGTAATTTATTCAGGTATTTTACTTTTTGTTCTGTAGGGATAAAGTGCGCCCAGCCTTGCATAGCATCTCTCGGGCATTCTACTAATCTCAATGATGTGTTGTCCATTAAAGTAGTTTTTCAGAAAATCAGTCAGATAATAACGAAGTATGCTTAACTGCTTATTTTTTCAAGGAACAAAGCTAGTCCTTTCTTTTTTTCTGTATCTAAATGATAGCAAATATTATCATTATAATAGGTTTTGAGAGAGTAATAGGGCACCTCATTTTCCTTCGCTATTTCATCCAGATGATTTAATCCAATCGCATTTGCCGCATTAAAATCAGCGATAAATGCTTGTGACAATTCTTTATTCGAAACCCAGGCAGCAAAAACAAAGGGCAAACCGGTATGGTCTTTCCATGCTTTAGACAAATCGTAATTGTACTTAAAACCGGGTAATTGAGCCAAAGCACGATCGCCAATAATCACACCAGCGGTTTTCCCTTTAATATCAGCAATAAAATCTGGTCCTGCCGGTACAAACTGAACTTCCTTTTTCCAATATTCTTTGAATAATAATTGGGTAAGGCGAACGGATGTCCTTGATTGATAGTCGAGGATAACCGTATCAATTTCCTCCAGCGGCAATTGGCTGAATATGGCTACAGAAACCACATTCCCATCGGCAGCAATCCCATAATCGCTTACTATTTTAGCGCCTTCAATTTCCTGCAAAGCAGCCACAGGCATTAATGCCATATCAATTTCCCCATCGCGTAACTTTTGAGCCAGTATAGCAGGATATGCTAAAACAATTTCAATCTGATCTTTGATATTGCTGCGCTCCAATCCATACAACAGTGGTTTAGTATTCAGATAACTTACAGCACCAACTTTTATTTTGCGTTCCAAAGTTTACATTTGTGCGCAAATATAGCTCAACAGAAGATTCGATTAATATGTCAGAAAAACTCCTCATTTATACAGATGGCTCTTCACGCGGAAATCCCGGACCGGGCGGTTACGGAGCCATATTAATGTGGGGTTCTAAAGTGAAAGAACTGTCTCAGGGTTATCGTCGCACCACCAACAACCGCATGGAACTGATGGCGGTAATCGCAGCATTGAAGGCACTCACCAAAACCGGTGTTGATATTATTATCCATTCAGATTCTAGTTATGTAGTCAATACCGTTGAAAAACGCTGGCTGCAATCCTGGTTGCGCACCAATTTTAAAGGAAAGAAAAACGCTGACCTCTGGAAACAATACCATCAGTTGTCCCTGGCGCACAATATCAAATTTGTTTGGGTAAAAGGGCATGCAGATAAC
>DLGS01000380.1 GCA_002482815.1 Bacteroidetes bacterium UBA7688 | reverse complement strand
GTTGTGATAATGAGAATTTCTCTTATTCCTGCCAGCATAAGCGTACTGAGCGGGTAGTATATCATTGGTTTATCATAGACTGGCATCAATTGTTTGCTCACTGCAATTGTCAATGGATAAAGCCGTGTGCCGGAACCTCCTGCAAGTATAATTCCTTTCATAAATGTTATATTACTTTTCTTTTTTTTGAAAAAACTGCTGTCTTTTCTCTTTCAGAATCTCTTTAATGGAATATTCTGCCCGAACCGGACTGCAAGGATACTCATATATCCATTTTTTGCCAAAATAATCTGCAAGGGCTATTCTGGGTATATCATTTTGATCGGGTGTTGGATTGCATGTTAAAGTCTGAAAATAAAGCAGTGCAGGTTGATGTTTGGAATTTTTTACCATCACAGTATCCTCCTTGCTTTCCTTCAGGAACTGATAACGTTCCTTGTTTTCCTGGTCAAACGCTGCAGCATTTCCAGTGATAACATCTAACAAAGCATTTACCGCATTATTGGGTACAACCATAAAAATGCAGACCAGATAAATAAAGGATAAAGTTTTAAATCCTCTGTGAATCTTGCCTTTCAGCATGTCAAACAGTTCTCCTTGTTCGTGCATCATCAATTGTGCTGCCAGCAGAAAGGCAAGAAGCAGAAACAAAAAGAATAGATTTTCCACGCGTGGTTCCGGTGTGCTGCCACTCATCCATACCATTACAATCTGGCAAATAAGAAAAAAGAGCAGACTGCCGACAAATACAGTTTTTGCTTTTAAAAGTTGAAACCTGCTGATTTCTGCTGCCCATTGTTTTAACCGGTGTCCGAAAATCAGAATATAAAAACATACGACCGGCATAAAAATGATGGCCCATTTGCTCAACCAGAATCCAGCAGCATAAAAACCACCTGAGATGGCAAGCAGAAAACTGCCTGAAAACGGTGTGTATTGGTGCCTGATAATATTTCCCGGCGCCATTAATACAAATAAAACAACAAGAAAAAACAGTGCTGAATGAAGATAAAATCGTTTGTTGGAAAACGTCTTTTTCTGTTTCCGGTAAATAAATGAAATGAATAAAACCAGTGTGTAAAGGAATATCCCCGCTTCGCTGCAACCTGCAATGGCAATCGCTACCAGTGTTGTTCCAATCCAGATTATCCAATTGTTCGCGTGCTTCTCTTTGTGCCAGAAGATATGAAGAATAACTGCCCAAAGCCAAAGCGTAATTGCAGCCAGATAGGTTGCTTCGCCACAAAGCCAAAAACAGAATTCGTGTAGGTTTGGTAAAAAGGAAATGCTGGTTAAAAACAGAAAGGCGAACAGGAAGATGCTGCTTTTGGTGGGTACAAAGCGATCAAAAATTATTCTTAAGAAGCAAAAGAATGTGATGACAAAAATGAGAAACAAGCCTGCAGTATAAGCGTGGTATCCTTCAACAGTTCCGCTTTTCATTGGATTCATATACTGCAGGGAAGACGAAACAAAACGTCCGGCGTTGGTATTGAATATGTATTGGTTGGCTTCCCAAAAACCTTTTTCCATCACAAAAGATGTGTAGGAGAAATCATCAGAATGCGGGTGGTTATATGAAAACAAAATGAGCAATAAAAGGAGCAACACCGCGGCTGCAGCTATTATTGCCCATTCTATTTTGGTCCAGATTTTCATTTGGTAATTTATCGGAGAACCTGGTTTTAGTTGCTGTATTGCTCGCTGTAATACTTTTGATATTCGCCGCTTGTCACATTGTTCAGCCAGATAGCGTTGGAAAGGTACCAATCGATTGTTTTACCCAGCCCTTCTTCAAAAGTAACAGAAGGTGTCCAGCCCAATTCGCTTTTCAATTTGTTGGCATCAATTGCATAACGCTTATCGTGGCCCGGACGGTCTTTTACATAAGTGATGAGTTTCTCGGAATATCCAGCCGGGCGACCCAGTTTTTCGTCCATTTGTTTAATCAGTTCGCGTACGAGGTCGATATTCTGCCACTCGTTAAAACCGCCGATGTTATAGGTTTCGCCAACTTTGGCATTATGGAAAATTGCATCTATGGCAATGGCGTGATCAATCACAAAAAGCCAGTCGCGGGTGTATTTACCGTCTCCATAAATTGGTAATGGTTTTTCGTTGATGATATTGGAAATACAAAGCGGAATCAATTTTTCGGGAAAATGATTTGGTCCGTAATTGTTAGAGCAATTAGACAGCATAAACGGAAGTCCGTAAGTATTGCCATAAGCCCGTACCAAATGATCGGAAGCCGCTTTGGACGCAGAATAGGGTGATTGCGGATCGTATGGGGTTGTCTCTAAAAAGAAACCTGTTTCGCCCAGGCTGCCGTATACTTCGTCGGTAGAAACATGGTAAAATAAATTGTTTAATTCCTTACGATCAGGGAAATGCCCGTGTGTATGCTCAGGATTAAGTGTCCAGTATTCTCGTGCCAGATTGAGCAAATTTGCCGTGCCCATTACATTCGTTTGAATAAATGCATTGGGGTTGGTAATGCTCCTGTCCACATGGCTTTCTGCGGCAAGATGTATGATGGCATCCGGACGATATTGCTCGAAAACGGCTCTTAATTCGGGTTCGTTGGTAATGTCTGCCTTTACAAAAGTATAGTTGGCAGCATTTTCAATATCGGTAAGATTCTCCAGATTTCCTGCATAAGTCAGAGCGTCCAGGTTCACAATGTTATAATCAGGGTATTTATTGACAAAAAGGCGCACCACATGCGATCCAATAAAACCAGCTCCTCCGGTAATTATGAGAGTCTTTTTCATGCGGCAAAAATAATGCAGTACGCTGTATAAATTGCCTTTATTTTAATTTTTATGAAATCAAAACAACTCCTCTTGAATTTTTTATTAAATCAAAAGAATTTATTGATTATCGATGATGCATAAATCTAAAGAAAAAAGCAAAGCCTTTTTCGCGCTCAAGTTTTTTCTTTTGGATATCAACTGAATACTTTTGAATATGCCTTGATTTTCTGTTTTCTTCTACCTTGACAATCATTTCAGGTTCATTTCTTTTCATTCGAGAATAAATGTTGAAGTAAGAATCAGCCTTTTCAATTGAACAGTCATTTACATAATTTGAATTGCCGATAGAACTCATCGACCATTCAACTAAAAACGCATAATCTTTGGGATGTAAAAAACCATTTTGAACGGCTTTCCAAAAAAGGTTCTTAGTTCTTTCAAATGCGCAAGGATAATGCAGGAAGCTAACATAAGCAAAGCTGTTCCATAATTCATAATCTTCTGGTATTGGTTTTCCTAAACTTAAACCTGAGATTCCTCCAAATGGATTTCGCGCTTTTAAATTATATCTGTTTAAAAAATCAGCAAAGTTTTCGTCAGTATGAATCCCTATTAATTGTTCACTTGGAAACTGACCTTTTTCCAAAAAGCTTATATAGTAGTTTGTATTCGACAGCTCCATGTCATCATAAATCTTCTTTTTGTTTAGGTCATTTGCCCATTCGTCCTTCGCAAGCTCCATTAAATGAAAACGGCGATAAACAGAGTCTTTCAAAGCATTGTTTACTTTTTTTACTTTTCTATTTTCGTAGTTTTTATTTATTTGGTTGAGCAATACAACATTAGAATTGATCGTTCGGAATATGGGAGCTTTTTCTAAACAAACAATTGTCATTCCTGCATTAAAAGCATTTTGAAGGTAATTAAGAAAACGAGCGGTATCCCCCTGAGAATAGGCAATCTGAGAGGCAGAGAAGTAGTCTTTTAAGAAAGCATTATCAAACGTTCTAAATGCTTCATCGTAATATCGGTAACACGCTTCCTTGTTATTCTTAACAACAAATTCTTCCTCTGCAGAATTAACCAAATCATGATAGGTTAAGAAATTCTGTTGTGCGTGATTTTCAGCAGAAAAAAAATTAAAAAAGCAAAAGAAAAATATAAGGAACTTATTGTTTATCATCGAAATAGTTTGCACCGAAGATAAATAATATTGGATTAATTACTTAGCCAATGCAGCCTTTATTTCTGGTCCTTCAGGCTTCACTGCAGACGGAAAAACGGCGATTAAACGACCATTTTCGTCTATTAAAAATTTATGAAAATTCCATTTTACTTCTGCATCCTGCACTCCGTTGAGGGATTTTTGGGTGAGCCATTTGTAAATCGGTGCCTGAGCTGCTCCTTTAACGGATATTTTAGCGGCCATCGGAAAGCTGACACCATAGTTCTTTTTGCAAAAACCAGCAATGGCCTCGTTTGTCCCAGGTTCCTGTGCGCCAAAATCATTGGCCGGAAATCCTACAATTACCAGATTCCCTTTCTGTTCTTTATACAGTTTTTCCAAACCTTCATATTGTGGCGTATAACCACATTCTGATGCAGTATTAACGATTAAAATCTTCTTTCCTTTAAATTTTGAAAAATCGATTGTACCGCCTGACAGGCTTTCTACTTTAAAATTATAGATTGAATTGGCAGAACCTTTTCCGCCTGCAAAAGCATTTCCTGCAATTATCATCATACCTAAGAATAACGTGTTGAAAATCGATTTCATTACAATTTATTTTTTACAAACATAAGCATTGGAGCACCATCTTATCATAAAAACAAATGCTAAATTTGCACCTCAATGAATTTAGCTTTTTCCCGGATTATTTTATTGTCGTTTGTCCTTGCTTTGTTTTCTGCTTGCGCAAATATAGTTCCGCCTACAGGTGGCAAGCCGGATAATACGCCGCCAAAGTTGCTGAGCATCAAACCGAAAGACTCCCTGCTGAATACAAAAGTTTCGCGGATTGAAATGAGGTTTGATGAATTCGTTACCGTTTCAGATGTTTCAAAAGAATTACATATTTCTCCTTCTATCCGGCAAAATCCTACAATGACCGTTGCCGGCAAAACGGTTATTGTAAAAATCCCGGATTCACTGTTAGATGAAAATACGACTTACACGCTCGATTTTGGTAAGGCCATCAAAGACCTGCACGAGGGCAACCCTTATTCGGGTAAATCCTATAAATTCAGCACCGGAGGATGGTTTGATTCGCTTTCGTTGAAAGGGAAAGTTATGGACGCAGCGTCCGGAAAGCTCGATAGCAGCGGCAAAGTGAAGGTTCTGCTTTATGATGCTAAATTCCCTTTTGATATTGTTGCCAAAGAGAAACCGGCTTATGTTGCAAATGTGGGCGCGAACGGGACTTTTGTTTTCACTGGATTGCCCAATCGCAGGTTCAGAATTTTTGCCCTGAAAGAAACCGGTGATAATTACATTTTTGATAATGATGAGGAGTACGTTGGATTTGCTGATACGGTTTACAACCCTGCAATTGATAGCATACCAATAGTTTTAAGCATATTTAAAGAAATTCCTGATACCTCGAGGATTAAAATTGCAGTTGGTGAAGAAACCCGCAGAGGTAATAAATGGGGTGATAAGGGGGATTCAAAATCAAGAGAAAAACCTAATCTGGATACCAAAACCTTCAATTATAAAGTGCTAACTGATACCTCAAATGTTGAAAAACGCAGCCAGGAATTGAATCAACCAATAGAAATATACTTTTCCAGGAAGGTCGAAAAGGTGAACCAGGAGCGAATATTCCTGAATGCAGATAGTAGTGGTATTGAGATTGAATGCAAGTATGAAATCAAACCGGATACATCAAAAACCAAATTGAGTATAAATAGCAGCTGGAAACCGAATACAATTTATACCCTTCGCCTTCTCAAAAGTTTTGCGCAGGACAGTAGTCTGACCGATGCAATGCCTTCCAAAAATATTTTCCGTACAAAATCTGATTTGGATTACGGAAAAATGGAAATTATTGTTCCGGAAAGATATGTGAACAATGGGTATTTACTGGAGGTCGTTATGGGAGAGGATTCTGTTTATCTTGCTACATTAACAGTTTCTAAGGTTGCTCTTAATTTGCTAAGCCCCGGAGATTATCAGATTAAGCTGATTAAGGATACGAATAAGGATGGAGAATGGACCACTGGTGACCTGAAAACAAAGCGTCATGCCGAACTCGTAGTTCCGTACCCGGGAAATTTGATGATGAAAGCCGGCTGGGAGCATTTAGTCGAGTTTGAGCCTAAAAAGGCGAAATAAGCT
>DLGS01000159.1 GCA_002482815.1 Bacteroidetes bacterium UBA7688 | reverse complement strand
CTGGGAAATATATTGACCTCCTGCTAATGCTAAAGACCAGTTTCTAGCTGCCAGATTTTTATCAGAACGTGTATACTCAATCTTCCCTTTTCCGTTAAAATGAGTATTACTGAAACCATATCGCAGGTTCGAAGTAACAGACAAATCCGAGCTGGAATCCACTTTATGTGTCAGATGCAGGGTGGGGGAATAATTCAGGCCTTCCACAACATTATAATTGACATCTTTCAGTATCGGTGAAATCGTGAATTTTGTTTTGAAAGATTTGCCGGTAAAACCAACACCATTCATCACAACATCTGAAATAGTGACTTTGTTATTCCGACGTCTGATAGAATCCAATCTTTTCGGGTCAGTTTCTACCAAATGCATGCTGTCGCGGTAATCGTAATTTCTCAGTTCATCGCCTTCCAGTTTAACGGGACGCAAACTTTGCCAGTAGGTACTGTCCTTTTTGCTTGCACCACGCTGATAGCTCACCGTCACTCTTCTGTTGAATATACTGTCAGGAATGGGTTGGTTAACTTTTTGATTATCATACACAGTGAGAAAATTACCGGAGAAATCGAATCCAAACAGCTTAAGTGTCGGATAGTAAACCTGGCTTTTAATCACCCACAAATCTTTTCCCAGGTCAATATATTGCTGCTCGGTACGAATGGTATCCAGCATATCCAGTCCCTGCTTTTGGGTCAGCAAAAACCTGACACTGTGGATAGCCCAGTCTTCGTCTGCAATATAGATATCGCCGGTAAAGCAACGTTCAAAATTTCGCTTAGGCGTTACCGTTATTTTATAAATTGTCCTATCGTTTTCCTGGAAGTTGCCAATCAGTTTGTAGGTGTAAGAATTCAAAGCACCGCTGGCAATGGGCGAAACAAAGGTGACATCATTGCCGGCAAAAACGTTTACATTGTTTTCATAAAAATTAATCACGGGTGGCACATTTCCCATGCCCACACCATTGGGGTCGCCGGATTCTTTGACCGACTTTATAATTAATTTTTCTTTGTTCCCAACAGCATAATAATCGGCCAGTTCTTCGCAGAGATACATCACACCTTTCCCGGCAGAGTCAAGCCCCATACCTTCTTTCATTTCCTTCTTGTCCGTTTCTTTCAACTTGATGCCCATTACTTTGTCGGGTGTGTTCCGGTTTCGGAAAACTCCCTTCAGGTAAATGGAGGTCTGAAAGGATTGCATCTGTTTCAGATGGAAAGTCCTCTTTTTGATCGCATTCCGGATGATACGATAAGCAGGATCTTCGCCTCCGGATTTGATGACCACATCTTTCAGTTCATAACCCTGCGCCAGCAGAATAAAGTCGTGGCTTAAGGTTTGCCCTTCTGAAATATTGGTTTCGAATGAGGTTTGCTTGAAGCCGATATATTGTGCCTGGAGTGTGTATTTGCCGGCCGGAAGATGCAGTACATAGTATCCGTCTGCATTGGCACTGGTGCCAAGGGTGGTTCCCTTTACCACAATACTGGCAAAGCCAAGCGGCAGACCGTCTTCATCAATAATCCGTCCATTGATACCTGTTGCAAAAAGGACAGTAAAAGACCCTAAAAAGAAAAGAGCCAGCAGGGATAAAAACTTCATTTTGTAGAATTGGAGTAGAATAGTTGCGTTGCAGACATACTAAAACAAGCCGTTGATGTGGGTATTGATTTGATGAACCACCTCTGCAAAATCGTCTGGGTTTTCTTCGAAATCCAGTTTGTCCAGGTCTATCACCAGCAAGGCGCCGTCTTTGTAATTGCCAATCCATTTGTTATAGAATTCGTTCAGGCGTTTCAGGTAATCCAGGCGGATATTTTCCTCATATTCGCGGCCTCGTTTCTGAATCTGGTCCACCAGTTTGGGTACTGATGCTTTCAGGTAAATCAATAAATCCGGTGGATTGATTAGTTGTTTCAGATTATTAAAAAACGATTGGTAAGTTTCAAAATCACGACCAGACATCAGTCCCATTTCGTACAGGTTAGGAGCAAAGATTGCCGCATCTTCATAAATGGTACGGTCTTGGATAACGGATTTTTTGCCGGCAGTTATGGACAATTGCTGACGGATACGGCTGTTCAGAAAGTACATTTGAAGGTTGTAGGACCAGCGGGGCATATCATCGTAAAAGTCCGACAGGTAAGGATTGTGCTCTACATCTTCAAAATACGGTTCCCAACCATAATGTTTGGCCAGCATCTCGGTAAGGGTTGTTTTGCCTGCACCAATATTGCCAGCTACTGCGATGTGTTTGGGGGAAGATTTCTGCGCCATATCTATTGTTGAAAATGAGGTGCAAAATAGTCATTTTCAGGTAGCTTTTTACAGAAAGTGAATTTAGTGTGAAGGAATTAATTTGAAGGCAGTATTTGGATAATCGTCTTCTCAATATTTATACGAATATGTAGAGATAGCTTTGTGCGTTGGGTACTTGTGCCAAGTATTATATTTGTGCATCTGAGAGCAATAAATGGGTGAAGGGAGTTTGCATAAGAATAATAAAACAAATACGCTGCCAATAAAGCTTCGTTGTAGCCTTGCGCCAGTCGGGAAAAAATTAGGTCTAACCAATAATAAGAGTATGAAAAATATTGTTTTAGTGACTATGTTTTTGTGTAACTTCCTTGCGAGTTGCCAATTTCAAAATAAGGAATCAAAAGAATGGGTTGAGACTATTGGGTTTATAAAGGGCAGTCCTTCAAATTATTACATTTATAATAAAGTAAATGAAATAGAATATAGGAAGCGATATGGGTATCTAGTGGGGATGCTTTATGAGGATGAAAAATGTAAAATCAGATATGATTTAAATGACCCAAATCAAATTGAGATATTGTATTGGCATCCCTGTTTTTTACCAAATGAACCCACTTTTGTTACTAACGCAGAAATTAAACTGATACAAAAGGCAAATATTCTTTCTAAATTAAACAATATAAATTTTCAGTATACTTTTGGAGACATACAATTTGAGAGAAATCAAATACTCCCACCGAACTACAAGGAGTTATATCCTGATTTAAAAGAGGGTCAAACTTATGAAGTAGAATGTTGGGTAGAAAATCCACAGAGAGCTATAATTCATTTAGATAAACCAATTTAAAAAGAAGATTCTATACCTGTGGAAACACTTGACTAGCCTAAATGCAGTATTTATATAAATGTTATAAGATTTCCACCAAATGATATAAGTGCCATCAGGATGAATTGAAACAAATTTGTGTTCAAAGCGCCTCCTGTGAACGATACATCCGACATCATTATCAGCAAGAAAATATTGAAAACACCGGCAAAAGACGCCGCAAAAATGGCAAAAGCCATGCATCTGCTGTATGTGAACGATCAGCAACCGGGCATCAGCAGAAAACGGAATGGAGATGCCTTCGACTATTTTGAGGCTGGCAAACGCATCAATAATAAGGAAATACTGGCCCGTATAAAAAAACTGGTTATTCCGCCAGCCTGGGAGAATGTCTGGATTTGCAAACACGAAAACGGGCATTTGCAGGTGACTGGCATCGACAAACTGGGCAGGAAACAATATCGTTATCACCCTGCATGGAGCCAGGTGCGCAACCTGACCAAGTTTTTCCGCATGCTCGATTTCGGACAACAATTACCCAAAATCCGTGAATCAATTCAAGCTTACCTCAAACTGAAAGGCCTGCCAAAAGAAAAAGTCCTGGCACTGGTGGTCAGCCTGCTGCAGGAAACCAATATCCGCATCGGCAACCCGGCATATGAAAAATTATACGGTTCCTTCGGATTGACAACGATGAAAAACAACCATGTCAAAATTGAAGGGCAGCAACTGGTCTTTTCCTTCAAAGGGAAAAAAGGCGTGAAACATAACATCGGGCTCAAAAACCGGAAACTGGCCAATATTATTAAAAGTTGTTCCGATTTGCCAGGCAAAGAGTTGTTTGAATTCATCAATGAAAACGGAGAAGTGCAAACCATCGATTCCGGCATGGTCAATGAATTTATCCGAACCATTGCCGAAGGCGAGTTCAGCGCAAAGGATTTCCGGACATGGTCGGATAAATTCATTGACCATGC
>DLGS01000453.1:9089-9267 GCA_002482815.1 Bacteroidetes bacterium UBA7688 | reverse complement strand
ATTTTCCTTCTTTGACTGCATCGTGGGCGGTGACGGCATTTTTTATGAAACAGCAGGGGCATTGGGCAAAGGGGAACGCATATTCATTACCGCAAAGCTTCCCGATTATATCAAAGTAGGTAATGACGATTTGATAGAAAAATACCTTTTCCTCACAACCTCCCACGATGGAAGCGGA
>DLGS01000453.1:8178-9028 GCA_002482815.1 Bacteroidetes bacterium UBA7688 | reverse complement strand
AACCTCCCACGATGGAAGCGGAAGTATAACAGCCGCATTTACGCCCATCCGTATTGTATGCGCCAATACGCTCAGTGCAGCAATGGGAAACAAATCCAACACCATCCGTATACGCCATACAGCCAATGCCAAACAGCGTTTGGAACAGGCACACAAGGTTATGGGTATTTCCAATGTATTGTCAGTACAGCTTGAAAGCATCTTCAACCATTGGTCAAAAGTACGCATCACGGACACGGAAGTGAAAAAACTCATACAGGCTGCATTGATTCCCAACAAGGAAGCCTTACTGAAAATTCAGGATGGCAGGAACGATGAACTCTCAAGCGCATTCACAAATATGGTGGACAATGCCTTCGAATATGCAATGGGCAACCCCACACAGCTAATGGACACTACCGCAGGAACGGTTTTCGGGGCATACAATGCCATTACGGGATACTTTCAGAACGTGCGCAACTACAAAGATGATGAAGCAAAAGTAAAATCACTTTTGATGGGTGGTACGGGACAAATCCGCACACAGGCTGCATTCAATTTATGCGAGGCATTTGCAAAAGATGGGGCGGACACCCTGATGATGAACTAGAGAAAAGGACAGGGAGAAATAAAAACTCCCTGCCTTACTAACTCATAAAAATCGATATAAAACAAAATTAAATCAAAAAATCAGGTAAGATGAAAAATTTATCAGCATACAGCAACACGCAAAAAGCAAGGCTTCTGCACCAGTTGTTTCCCGAAGAAATGGCTGCATTCCTTGAATTTACAAGCAACCTCTGCCAAACTATTAAGGAGGATGAAGACCAAAACAGGAAGGATTGGAAAAATGGCCTGTTCACTTTTGATT
>DLGS01000453.1:0-8140 GCA_002482815.1 Bacteroidetes bacterium UBA7688 | reverse complement strand
TGATTTTTGGCTACAGTTAATCAACCAAATTGAAGATAATATCAGCAGCAGCGGTAGCAAGCTGAACAAGAGCAGCAGCCATTTTGCCATACAACTATTTGATGGTTACCTCGCCTGCTTTTCAATTTACACACTACAGTTGTTTACGACCGTCAGGCTTCACCCAAACAAAAAGTTTACGCTCGCTGTGGATTTATTGTTCAACGATTAAATCAACCATTATGAACATCACGGATTTAAACGGCAGGCAAATCGAGGTAACGGATTTGGCAAATGCAATCAAACAGGCACAAGCCTTTATGGAATACAGCCACGAGGACTGTGGCTTTTCCGAACTCGATGAGCAACTATCCATCTATTGGACATATATGCACGGAAAGCTATTGAAGCTACAATCAAATCAAAAAATTTAAAGTCATGGAAAATCTTTTCGCACATACGGACAACGCAAGCGATGCAGCCCTGTTAATTGGTATTGGTCTGCTTATCCGGTTCATCATTGGCTACAGGAGGTTTAACCGAAGGGGAATTGCAGGGTTGCAGCAGTTTGACAGCTATTGGAAAGCAATCCTGATAACGTCACTTGAATGGCTTTTTAAATGGACAGCCAATGCACTTATCCTTTTTGGAGTAATAACCCTGATCATCAATATTTAATTCCAACACTTAAAACTTACGAAAAATGAACTTCTTTCAATCCCTTTCCGCCCTTCAGGTTAATGGCGGCTGGAACATATCAATTGCGCATGGCGCAGCAGACATCCTTATCGTATCGGTATTGCTTGCCAATGACAAGTGCGGTGACAAGGCAGGAAAAACCATACCGCCACTTGTGCTGAAAGGTACGGCTCGTGAACTTGATGAAGGGTTTTTTACCGCCATCGAAACTCCGATAAAGACCACGGCACAACTACTCACCAATATGGAAGCCTACCTGAAAGCACAGGAAACGGCAAAGAAAAATTCAGCAATGGAAAAGGACAATGCCGTAAAAGCAGAAAAAGATAAAACTGAAAAGCAGAAAAAATATGAAGCATACATGAAAAAAGTGGACGAACTAGAACAAGAGGGCAAGTTCAGGGAAGCATGGATGAAAGTACCCGAAATCAGCGAATACCCTGAACAGGCTGAAATACTGCGCAAGCGCAGGGAAGAACTTTCCGCTCAATTCGCACCCGATTTATTTAACGCTTAATTCCTGACCAATAAAAAACAAATGCTATGTTAACCGCAACACATTTACAGAGGGTTTTCCTGATGGATGAAAAAGGACAGCAATTACAGTTGCCCGACCCCGAACAAAGTTTCAGCCCCGAAGCGGTACTGAACTTTTACGCCAATACCTATCCCATACTTACCACAGCAACCATACAGGGTCCGATAATCGAAAACGATACGGTGCAGTATAAGTTCATTTCGCAAATGGGTACAAAAGGATAAATCAACACAGATGAAAACAAGGAACGATAACGGTAAGATTACTTTGCCCAAAAATGACAGAAAATGGAAACTGTACAACAATATCGCAAGCTTCTGCGAAGCACTCGACCTGCTGCCCGATGCAGCAAAAGCAAAAGAACAGCAGAACCGCTCAGCACCCCTGCCATTGCTGCCGATGGTTTTTTAAGGCAAAGCTTCCTTCCAAAATGGACAGATGCGAAAGAGCCAATAAAAGCAACGAAGGAAACAGAAACGGAATTTTATGCCTCCCTTTCCGTTATGGCTGAAAAGCACGGTTTATCCCTTATGGATGTTTCGGGCAGACCATACCCATATAACCTGCTGCTTTCCCATTGGGACGCTCAGCGCAAATTGCAAAAACAGAACAAAGATGCAGACCTGCTATTGAGCCAAAATGAGAATGGCAAAGTAGTGCTTTGCAACAATGAAGCTTACATGACGGGAAGCACCCTATATTATATCCCTGTAGAACCCTTGTTCAGGCTGATACGGAACAGGGCAAAAAAGAAAAGTGCCGAGCTGATTCTATCAGTTTGTTCCTACCTGTGCAGGATAGCAGGAGTTCCCTATTTCAGGGAAAACAGTTATCTCGGATGGCAGTACGAAATGATTGAAGAATGGGTAATTGAAGGTGCAATGGACTTCGAAAACGAAAAGGATTACAGGATGCAGCTTTCAGCAATCGAAAAAGCAGAATATATCGGGGATGTAATGGGCAGAAGGTTGTACAATGGTTACCACCTACAACAGCTTGAAAACCGCATCAACAGTTTTCAGGCGAATGACCATTTTGACAAAGAATGCCTTCGCCTTGCAAAGCTTACCTTATCGCTGACAACGGATTATCCGAACAATAACATATTCTCCCACCTTACTGAACCCGATAATTGCGATGAGGTCGTCATGGCTGACCAGTACATTTCCTTTGTTTGTGAAATTCAGGGCAGCCTGTTTGAAGAAATAAAGCAGATGGTCAATGAGGATTTTGGCAACAAGGGGGATATGCAGCAACCGCTTTCCTATTGCTATTATGATGAAGGTTGCAACATGGATACCGTAAGCTACGAACAGAAACTGTTCCCGATGATGGAAGATTTAATCACTCTTTTATGCGAAATATGATGAACAATATAATCGAAAATATAGGAAGCCTGTACCAGCCTGTTAAGGCATTGTTGGTCTACAAAGGCACGGGACAAAGCGGCAGTTGCTATGTTGAAGCCTATGGTATGGATGAAAACGGAAGCCCCATAAATGCGCATCCCCTCAGCCTTGCGGAAGGCACGGCACTTGCAAAGTCATTGGACACTTCAGGAGATTTGAAACGAAGCTTTTTAAAGCCAAGGGGTTTGATGCCTGAAAACATCCTTTACATCAATCCCGACCTGAACGGCAATGCCATTTGGTTTACCCCTGCAATGGAAAGGAAACTGTTCTTTGTGGAGGGCTTGGATATCCCCAATGGTTCAGCCAAAGTACCTCCGCTGATTTGGAAGGCAACAAAAGACAGGCTTTGTATCTATGCCTTTAAATCAAAATCAAAGCCTGATATCGGAACAGAACTGTACCATGCCCCTTTCCTGAATATGTACCGAAGCGGAAAGGTCTGTATGGGAACGGTGAAGGTCAAGATAAAAGATGATTGCATGCTTGAAGATTTTATTGAACAATGGCAGCAATACTTTTTCAACAGCTATTTCAGCCACAGCATTGACGGTCATAATCCTGTAAAGGGTAACATCTGTCAGCTATGGAGGGAATCAATTGAAGACAAAAGAAAAATACCCTTCAAATCTTTGCTTAAAACTACGCTAACCTTAAAAAACATCTTGTGATGAATACCCAAAAAGCGATGCACTTTACGGAAAATTACCTGATAAATCCGACCAACCCGATAACCGTCAACCTTATTGGCGCAGGAGGCTCAGGCTCGGTGATGCTCACCGCCCTTGCACGGATGAACCATTCGCTCATTGCGCTTGGACACGCAGGATTGCACATACAGTTGTTCGATGATGATGTGGTCACAGAAGCAAATTTAGGTCGGCAGCTTTTTGCCAATGCTGAACTTGGGATGCTTAAATCAGTTTGTTTAATCAACAGGACGAACCTGTTTTTTGGCACGAACTGGAAAGCGGTAAGCGAGCGCTTTGGCACAAAGGATACTCGGCGTTTTTCAAATAACAGCAAGGCAAATATCTTTATCAGCTGCGTGGATACTGTATCAGCACGTTACGAGATTGCACAGGCTCTGTCTCTGATGCACGACCGTAATGACCGTGACAGGAGCAAGCCTTTTTATTGGATGGATTTAGGCAACAGCCACCATTCAGGGCAGGTCGTCCTGTCCACAATCGGGGAGATAAAACAACCTGAAACCAAACTATATAAGCCTGTACCAGAACTGCCGATGGTGACCGAAGAATTTAAAGATTTGCTCGATGCACAGATAGAAAATAATGAGCCAAGCTGCTCCCTTGCCGAAGCACTCGAAAAACAGGATTTGTTCATCAATCCTACCCTTGTGAATATGGGGGCATCCCTGCTCTGGAGTCTGTTTCGTAATGGCATGACCGAATACCGAGGGTTTTTTATGAACCTTAAAGACTTCAAGACGCAACCGCTGATGGTGGGCTGAAAAAATTGGCTCACTGCGGCTGCCGCCTCCGCTCGGAAGCGGTAGCATTTTGCACATCTTGCATTTCCTTTATGGGGCAAAATGTATTTTTAGCTGATAGTATTTAGATTTCCAAAAATCAGGATACTATTTATGCATGTCACAAGTAATTGCTCAGTGATGGTCAGAAATTAATATATGCAAGCTATCCGTAAATATCCTGAAATTCCCTCTTTTGCTCATTTAGAATATCCTTTTTTGCCCATAAGATTTCCTGCTGTATCAATTCGATATGTGCAGTATATTGGAGCAAGTCAGGCAAACCTTTTAGCATGGTTAAAATTTCAGTTAAAAAATCAATCTGTTTTTGAATATATGGAACACGACTATTTATTGTCACGCCCCCTTTGGTAAGATGAATATTTTTAAAGATTTCAATATCCTTATTCAGCACAAGAAATTCCCTCAGAAAAGAAACGAACTGCGGCTTATATCGGTGAAGTACAATACTTGCAATCATGCTGATTTTTCTCTCATCTGAGTGGTTCGTTGTCATATAACCCTTAAGAAATTCAAAGCCCTTTGCTTTATTCGGATTTTCATCCCCCTCAAAATAAAACAGTTTCGCTGCTGAATGCTCCCAGTTGGATGTGTAAATTGTTTTTTTGAACATTATCTCTAATGAATCATGGATTATAGTTTGATAATCCTCAAGCTCCCATAATTTTTCGAGTTTAAAATCCTCAAGCTTAAAAGACAGATAATCATCATTCACAGATTTCTGCTTTAGGTATTCTACAAAAAAATAGTTGTCAAATTTTAAAACGGACTCCAGTTCCTTACCATCGTGATCAAATAGACCGTCCCGAAGTTTCAAATAAATAAAAGCTTTCTTGAACAGAGGTAAATGATCAGTAAAATATGCGTGATTATCTGAACAAAATTGATGGCCCAAATCAACATCGACCACCTTGCTTTTATTAAGCAGAATGAAGGTCAGGTAAGTTATGATATTGTGTGATTTGTATTCTTTTACTTTTGAAGATTGCTTTATTTTTTCAAAGGAAGTACCATACTTTAAGAATTCACGCATTTTATACATGAACAAACCCCCTGTAGCATTTTTGAAAAAACTGAAGAGCTTTTTCGTAAAGAATATGTTTGACTGCTTCTCTGGAAGAGCACCAAAAAAGGAGAGTTGCCAGAACTCCTTATTTTTAAGTTCATAGCTATTCATCAACTCCCACAACTCCTTGCCGGTTAGAATTCCTTCATTCAATGAATAATAGATAATGTTAGGTGTAAGAGGCAGTTGAAGTTTGCCTCTAAAATAAAGTGCCAATGCAGACTTGAGCAATTCTCCACCCATTTTTGCTATTGCAATAAAAACTTCTGATATAGATTGTTGGATATGCCATTCATTTTTTGCCTGCTGCTTGCTAAACTGGTCAACTTTAAGAAGAAATTTTTCTATACCCTCCCAACTCATCGAGTGGATAAAATTTTCTATTTGATCTCTTTGTTCCTTATTCCTTTCCTCAAAACTTTTAGTATCCTCCCTGTCCCATTCCGGTTTCATAATTTTGGAAATTTCCATTAACTCAGACTTAATGAACCTGTTCCAATCAACGGGAACTTCACGTCCGTTTTTCTGAAACCTTTTCGCCAGTTTACTAACAAATTCACAGTGGTGAAACTGTTCGGGATCAAGATTTTTCTTGATCAGTTCTGCATATAAATCATACTCTGATATCGCCAATTCCGGATCTATTTTGCCGGGATAAAGGATTTTGGTCAATACTTTATCCGCAACACCATTTTCAACATCAAAATATAGGCTAACTCCATGAAGAATTCTTTTTCTGAGTTCCCTTAATTCATCTGAATCATGCAAAGTGAAATTGGTATAAGTGAATGACCTGCCTTTCGATGCTCCCCATTCTGTAAATTCCCAACCCAGGAACAAACTACTGATAAACAAAAATGTCCCGCTTGCAACCTTGATGTGCCTGTCAGACCTGTTCTCATTTTGCAAAACATCCAGTAAGATATTTTGCCTATGGTATCGATGGTGAAGGTCATTGATTTTGTATGTAAAGTGGTCATTCAGAAATTTCAGGAACTCAGGCAACCTTTTTGGTTGCTTTGTAACTAAATCGATTCCCAATTCCAGTGAGGGTTTCAATAGTTCTGTCTCGTGGTTCCAAAAGTTGCTTAATATTTCGGTATATTTTGTAGGGCGAACATGGTCATTATGCTCATAGGAAAATTTATATTCTGTTTCAACGTCAGGGGGTAAAGAATTTATCCAGTCCTTTAAATAATTAAGTGTTTGGAAGTCAAGATAAAACCAGAAAAGCGAATAGTGTTTGTATAGGGCATCATCGTCCGTTATGGGCGGAATAGAACTTTTCAGGTAGGGCAATACAAGCTCTTTTACATGATGATAGTTAAATGTATTATTGATATCGATTAATGAATTTGTAATCCTTGAGGAATAATTTTCCTGAAATACAGTTATCCATCTTCCATAATCTAATTGCTTTGTCTCCGGGTCAAGAAAACATTTATAAAATGAATAGGTTGCAAGTACCTGATCCGAAACTTTGACAACTTCATTGGAGTGGACATCAAGTATTTCATGATTATGAAGATGAAGGATAGCGGTCCACAATTCATTCCAGTCTATTTTAAATTCGTCTTTTAATATTGACTTGAGGTCCTCGTTGTTCCTATTAAGAACACCGAAGAAAGATACAACTGCGATAGCCTGCAACATGATCGGACTGGTAAAAGCTTCGATTTCTTCAGCAACTTTACGGAAGTATTTCTCATAAAGCTGGAGCGGACTATCCAGATAATTAGTTTCAGCTTCGGGAGTGACGGAAGAAGTTGCCATTAAAGCAACACGGGCATTTCCTTTCGCAAGCTCAACAATCTTATTTTTTATATCAGGATGATACTTAAGATTTGGTAATGCAGCTGTAATAATTTCAGTAATTTCCGCATCCTTAAAGTCTCCGATTATAATCTCTCTGTATTTTGAATTGTCCAGTTTTTCTTCAACCCTTTGCTTTACATAGTCTCTTGTAGTTATGATCAGTTTTAATTTGTTGCGTCTGGGTTTTTGAATAAAATCCAGCAAATAGGCAAGGTTGGGTAATGACTTATTAGCATCATCAAAGAGAATGACATAATCTTTTCCGTTCTGAAATAGGTTAACAAAATCATCCCATAATGGCACTGCGGAACTCTGGATTACGATAGGTATAAATCCGGTTTTTGAAATCTCCTTTAAAATTTCAACTGCGAGTTTTGATTTACCCACACCTTGATGCCCGGATAACAAGATAACATCTACAAGTTCAAGATCTGATTTTGCTTTTTTTATTTCATCTGCCCTGCCGATAAAAGGATTGGTCAATGACGGCTGTACCCCCTTAGTAGTTTTGAGTAAAAAATCCGGAAGGTTGTAAATTTCTCCCTTGATTATTTGTACACCAAGATATTCATTAGATAGACCAGGGAAATCATAAATTTCCATTGGAAGATTTTGGATATCTAAAATTTCCAGCTCAGTCAGTGGGTTGAATTCAGATTTTTTTGCAATCAGAAGCTTAACATCTTCGGGCGATAATTTCTCATTACAGGCAAGAATAATCTTTACAATATCCTCCTTAGGGATTGTCGTTTTAGCTTCGTCAAAGCAATGTTCAATATCGCCGATTAGCTTATCAATCAGTTTTTTTGAATTCCCGATTTTCTCAATGGTTGTATATTCCACGAAAATGTATTTTTCTTCAATCATGAAGAATGAATCAGGTGCACCCTTGCTCGTTTTCTCTTTTCCAACAACTGATCCGGGCGCGGCAATAAAATTATTACCTTTTGCGTGTAAAAGATGGTTGATAAGGTCTTGAAACCTGGCATCATTTATTGCCTTAAGAGCATTTTCGATCTGTTTGATAAAATTCATTTCTGCATAGATAAACCTATGCTAAATTAGCGTTTAATGTTTTAGAAATAGAATCGGCATTTCCAAAGCTTTTCAAACAAAAGCCC
>DLGS01000335.1 GCA_002482815.1 Bacteroidetes bacterium UBA7688 | reverse complement strand
AACAGCTGATGATTGGTACAAATATGCAAAACCAAACGGGGCATCTTTCAATAATGCAGGCGGTACAGCAACGATGATTGGCGGTACTCAAATGGCCAATCTTGCCGACAACCAAAAATATTACGGATTGAAAGGCGGTAACAATTTCTACAAATCAGTTTACGATTATTTTTCCAATGTAATCAAAACATTGAACCCGGCCGGTTTTATGGATAATGTAAAGAAACTAACCAGCTACGAAGATGCGGTTGACCTTTCCTACCTAGCCAACCTGAATGCTTACGAAGGCAAAACTGAAACTGTAGATTATTCAAAAAATACAGGAGAGGTTTTCGCAAAAAAATCATTCAATATCCAATTCAGAACAGGTTCTGACGAAATCTTACCAGAGGGAAAAGCTCAACTGGAAGAGTTGTTTACTTCTTTAAACATTGCCGAAAAAGCAAGAGTGAGTATTTATGGGCATACCGATAATGTAGGTGATGCAGACAAGAACATTGCACTGAGCCTTAAACGCGCTAAAGCCGTAAAAAACTGGTTGATGACACGTTCTAACAATACTTTCCCTTCTGAACGGTTTAATGTGGATGGATATGGTGACACTAAACCTGTTGGTGATAATGCAACTGCAGATGGTAAAGCCAAAAACAGGCGCGTGGAAATTTCATTGATGCAATAGCACCAATAAACAGAATAATTAACCCTGATTAGATGAACATTCACCATGAGCCTGATAAAAAGAATTTTTACTCCTTTTGAAGTTGTAGACCGGAAAGTACTTTCCTCCATTGCCTTTTTCCAGATAGCGATTTTGGTTATCGCCTGGCAGTTCGGCATTTCAGAAAAGTCATTTTTTCCGAAATTTTCTGAGGTAATGATGTCTTTGAAAGAGTTGTGGCAAAATGGTTTGTTCTATCATATTCTCAGTAGCCTTGCCCTGTGTGGCAAGGCTATTGTTATTGGTATTATCATTTCCAGCCTGGTGGCTTATTCTTCCACTATTCCTTTCTTCAGACCCATTGTCCGTTTCTTGTCGCAACTGCGCAATAACCCGATACAAGGATTTACTTTATTCCTTACCACCGCAACAGGTGGGGGCCGGAATTTGCAAGTCAGCATGATGGTCATCTTTATGTCTTTCTTTTTTATCACCGCTTTGGCCAGTATCATCAACGATATTCCCGAAGAAGATATCAACAGAAGAAAGGCTATGAAAATGAACCGCTGGCAGATACTATGGGAAGTGGCAGTAAAGGACAGGCTTGATTTTTTGCTGGAAGTCATCCGGCAGAACATCAGCATTATGCTGATGATGCTCGTTTCGGTAGAAGCGATGTACAAATCATTTGGGGGTATTGGTGCATTGATAACCGACAGCAACCGCGGTTTGAACTTTCCGAAAATTTTTGCCCTTCAGCTGGTTATCTTCATGGTAGGTATTTCCCTGGATGCCTTCCTGAAGTATGCTATTCATCAATTTCCGGTTAATATAAAAAGAAGAAACTAATGGACTATTCAGTAGAAAAGGAATTGATTAAAATAGAAAACCTGAATTTTCAAATCAAGGACAAAAAAATCCTACGTGATGTAGGCAATGACAGGTTTCCCTTTGTCATTCATGATTTGGTATTTAAAAATAACACCAATTGTCTGGGACAGGTCGTGGCTATTGTGGGTCGCTCAGGTGCAGGTAAATCATCTTTATTTCGATTGTTAACCGGTCTGGTAAAACCTACATCAGGTAAGGTCTTAATTCCTCACGCAAGTATTCCTGATAAATACAAAGAAGTAGCAGAAGGTGAGGTTGGTTTTGTGCAGCAGAATTATCCATTGTCCCGCAACCAATCGGTAATCAGTATGCTGACACAGGCCTGCAAAATGGGTAAAATATCTAAAACGGATAGTACGGATCTGGTGAAGAAGTACCTGAACGACTGGGGACTTTTCAACCAGAGAAATCAATATACCAACCAGCTATCGGGTGGACAGCGGCAGCGTGTAGCCATTATAGAACAATTGTTGTGCTCTCATCATTTTATGGTTTTCGATGAGCCATTTTCCGGACTGGATGTTGGTAATATTATGGAAGTAAAAGCCAGCTTCCGTAAGATAGCCGACCAGGACAACATCAATACCATTGTTTTTTCTACCCACGATATTGATTTGGCTGTAGAAATTGCCGACCTCATTTATGTGGTAGGTTTTGAAAAAAATGCACAGGGCGAAATCATAGAAGGCGGTACCATTGTTGATTGTATCGACCTCAAGAAATTAGGCCTTGCCTGGAAGCCTTATTGCCCCGAGCATAAAGAACTGTCGAACAGGATTTGCGAAAAGATGCTCCTGGCCGGATAGTTTATTTATTAAAACGCATACGTCGCACCCAGGCTTACATAATTGCTGCCTGCCCAATTGCTGTATTGTACAAAGTAGCCCAGTTTTTCGGGCATATAGGAGAATCCGGCGCCATACTCTATAAAGTTGTTGAACTTTTTTTCAAAATAAGCACCTGCACCAAACAGAGCGTAAACGCTGCAAGAATTGATGGGATAAGAAATGGCCGTTTTGAGCTCATAAAATTTTCGTGCATTAGCAGTCACGAAGAAATTCTCGCAACCCAACACCAAACCGAGGCTTACATTTTTACCCATAATACCTCCTTCAATTGAAGGATAGGATGCTTTACTGAAATTGTCTGTACCAGGGTTGGATGGATTAACATTACCAATCGAAGTGCCGATAGAGATGTAAGGACGCAAGCTGGTTTTGGTAGAATCCTGAGCAAAAGATTGAAAAGAAATGAACAAGCAAACGAGGTAAAGTATTTTTTTCATGAAATGATTTTGTTGCAATATTAAGATTGAAAAACCTGATTCTGAAAATGATTATCTGTAATTGTTTTTCTTTCTCTTTCTCCATTGCTGAATGATCAGGGTGTATGTTGATAGGATGGAGGCTTCTATTATCTATGGTGGAGCCTTAATTATAAATGGTGGAGCTTTAATTGTTAATGAACTTGCTCTGATTGTTAATGGGATAGCTCATATTGTTAATGAAGGAGGCTTACGGATAATTGAAAAAATGAATAGGTTAAAACGATTTTCCTGATTTTTAGGGCTGATATTTGAGAATAATAAACTGGTTAAAATTTTAGAGCCAATCACTGACGCAAAATGACAAACAGAATTTTCAGGAAAGTACCAATACTTATTTTCATTTTCTTCAGCACATGTACTGTTGCGAAAGCCCAAAGCAGTAAGCGATTTGCCGACAGCATCAGGATAGTATTCAATATCCCCGAATTGAATTATGCCGTCGTTTCTTCTGCCGGGGTGATGGAGATGGAGGCGCTTGGTTTTAAAAAACACCATACGAACAACAAAGCGACGCTCAGCGACAAATTCAGGATAGGCTCCAACACCAAAACGATTACCAGCTATCTTGCTTTCGGGATGGTCAAAAAAGGAATCATTCAATGGGATACTAAATTCTTTGACCTGTACCCTGAACTGAAAAGCCAGAGCCATAAAGCTTATCATCAGCTTACGCTGAAAGACCTGCTGAGCATGAGAGCCAGGTTGATGAGCTGGACTTATACTTACTCTGAACCAACACAACAACAGATAAAAGGCACAGAACAGCAACAGCGTTATGCCTTCATCAGCTGGATATTGCGACAGCAGCCACGTACAGAAAACAGAACATATTATTTTTCAAATCCTAGCTATGTGGCAGCCGGGATGATGCTGGAAAAAGTGAGCGGTAAAGACTATAAAACACTGGTGCAGGATTTGGGAAAGGACCTGGCTATTGAGTTCGGATTTGGTCAGCCCAATTCTAAAGACATCAATCAGCCCTGGGGACACAATGGAGAACTGGAGCCCGAAAAGCCGTCAGACAATTACAAACTGAATTGGCTGTCGTCGGCCGGAAATATCAATGTGAGCCTGAAAGACTATGCGAAGTTTATCCAGTTGCAATTGCAGGGACTGGCCGGGAAATCAACCCGACTAAGTGCAGCGGAATTTTATACCATGCATTACGGTATGCCGCAATTTGCCTATGGCTGGAACTGGTATGTTGATGAAGATAGTAAAATGAAATACGCCTGGCACACCGGCAATCCCGGTAGTTTCTTTACCAAAGTTTATGTGTGTAAAGAGACAGACAAAGCGTTTATATTTTTTGCGAATGTGGGTTCGGAGCAGGTGGAAAATGGTATCAATCTCCTGTTCGAACACTTAAAGACCAAATACAGTAAACGACCTTAGCCCGTAACATTATCCGCATTTATCAGGGAACAAAACAGGAAGTAAAAATCTACCTTTGGTTCCCTAACATCCCGTCAGCATGATAAAATATTCCTTCGCCAAAATCACTTTATTACTACCCTTGTTTTTGTGTTTGCTGACATCCTGTAAAGGTCAGTCCGGTAAAGACATTTCCGTAGACAGTACCTCGAAGTCCACATCAGGAAAAAGCACAGGCCCTAAGCTTGTGAAAACGCAAGAGTCTGATGAATACCAGAATATTTGTTGCGGACTGCAGGATAAATCGGGCAGGCTTTGGTTTGGTACCTCGGCCGAAGGTCTGTACTCCTACGATGGAAAAGTGTTTACCCAATATACCATGGCCGATGGCTTGATTTGTAATTCGGTGCGCAGTTTGCTGGATGACAGGGAGGGAAACATCTGGATCGGTACCCGTGACGGCTTATGCATCTTCGATGGAAAAACGATCACGACGGTCCTTATCCCAAAAGACTATATGACGGCGCTGAACAGCAGCATAACTTATTATAGCACTCAGTCTACGAAGGAAACGGTGTGGAGTATGATGCAGGATAAAAGCGGCAAAATCTGGCTGGGCACCGGCGATGGTGTTTATTGCTATGATGGAAAATACTTCCGTCCCTTTTTGGATAAGCGTTTTATCATTAATAAAGATTCGCTCCGGCTAAAGATGGTTTTTGATATGCTGGAAGATAAAAACGGGAATATCTGGCTGGCGTCCGGCATGCCGCCGGGGGAAGAAGGGATTTGCCGCTTTGATGGCAAAACCCTGCTCAGTTTTAAACCAAGGCAGGAAGGCTGGTTCAGGAGGATCATTGAAGACCAAAACGGCAATCTTATTTTTGCCACCAGGAAGAATGGTGTGTTATTTTGCGACTTGTCTGCAGACCCGATCAGTGAATCTTCATTCGTTCCTTTCCCTCAAACACCCGCCTTACTGAACAATTCCCTGACTACCCTTTTAAACGACAAGTCCGGGAATATATGGGTGGCATCCGCTTATGGCAAAAACAAAGGCGACACACTGGGAGGCGCATGGTACTTTAATCCTTTGGCTGCGAAAGCGACGATGACAAAAGTGACCAACAGGGAAGTTTTATTTATGCTGGAAGACAAAAATAATTTTATGTGGCTGGCCACGAGCGGCACCGGCTTGTATCGCTATGATGGAAAAAATATGGTCAGCTTTACAGAAGAGAATTAAAACTGAGGGATATTTGAAATGACAGGTAAAAAATTTATAAATTCAAAACATAGAAAACAATGACAGAATTTATCTTTAAAACCCTGGATGCTAACAGGAGAATACTACCCGGCTTTCTTGATAATTATTCTGTTGAGCAACTCAACAAAATTCCGGTGGGTTTCATAAAATTAATTCATATGTTTTTTTTATTCATTAAAAGTTTATTTTATCTAACAATGTTTTGGAAATTCTGTGTCAATCTAAAATCTATTATTACAGTATCTTGCAGCCTATATGACACGCAGCGAAATCATTCAGCAAATACGCTCTAAAAAATCGGTCCTATGTGTGGGCCTGGATACCGACCTGAGTAAAATACCAGCACATCTTTTACAAGAAGAAGATCCGGTATTTGCATTCAATAAAGCGATTATTGATGCGACCAAAGACTTTACGGTTTCGTATAAAATCAATACTGCCTTTTATGAGGCGAACGGCCTGAAAGGCTGGCAGAGTATGGAAAAGACGCTCAATTATATTCCAAAAGATATTTTTACGATTGCAGATGCCAAGCGGGGCGATATTGGCAATACATCCACACAATATGCCAATACTTTTTTCAAAGCATTTGATTTCGACAGCGTGACCATTGCCCCTTATATGGGAAAGGACAGTGTCGCGCCTTTTTTGGAATTTGAAGGGAAATGGGGAATTGTGCTGGGTATTACTTCCAACGAAGGCAGCAATGATTTTCAGCAATTGATTGCAAACGGAAAACCATTGTACGAGCAGGTTTTGACTACCGTAAGCTCATGGGGAACACCAGAAAATATTATGTTCGTAGTGGGTGCAACCCGCAAAGAGCAATTGGCCCGTGTCCGCGAACTTTGTCCCGATCATTTCTTTTTGATTCCCGGCGTGGGGGCACAGGGTGGCGACGTTCAAACTGTTTGTGAAAATACACTGAATAAAGATGCAGGAATTCTCATCAATGTATCCCGTGGCGTCATTTATGCAAGCTCAGGAGAAGACTTTGCGGAGGCCGCAGGTAAGGCTGCTCAAATGTACCAACAAGAGATGGCATCATTTTTGTAGTACTTATTGCAGAAAATTTCTGCAATGACAAACGAACTGTTTTTTCAATTTATCTGGCAATATTCCTTGTTTCAACCGGCAGAGCTGAAAAGCGCTGCGGGAGAAAAAATTGTCGTGCAATATCCGGGAAAGCGAAATACTGATTCCGGTCCTGATTTTGAAGAGGCCAAAATCAGAATTGGGGATACTTTATTGGTTGGGAATGTGGAACTGCATCTTAAAACCAGCGATTGGTTTAAACACGGACATCAACGCAATAAGTCATACGACAATATTATACTTCATGTAGTATTGGAGAATGATTTGCCGCTGGATGAAGAAAGTCATGTTCCCTTGCTGGAAATGAAAAATAATATTCCAGCGCATATTTTGAAGAATTATGAGGCGCTTCAGCATACACTTCATTCTATTCCGTGTGCTGCCCATTTACCTCAAATCAATTCTTTGACAAAAGAGGCCTGGCTTTCGCGGCTATTGGCCGAGCGCTGGGAGGCAAAATTTGCTGAATGGGATGAATTGCTGGAAAGAAATGCAGGTGACTGGCGTGTGCTGTTATATTGGCGCCTGGCGGCAAATTTTGGTTTCAAAACCAATGCAGCTCCCTTTCTAATGTTGGCACAATCTTTGCCGGTTAATATTCTGGGTCGCCATCATCAGAATTTGTTTCAGATAGAAGCCTTATTTTTTGGCCAGGCCGGAATGCTGGCGCAGGAGTTTAAGGAAGAATATCCTTACCGGCTGAAACAGGAATATGAATATCTGCGGAAGAAATATAAACTCCAGCCCATTCAGGCTCACCTATGGAAATTTATGCGGATGCGCCCTGCCAATTTTCCGAGTGTGCGGATAGCGCAATTCGCAGCATTGGTGCATCAGTCTTTACATTTGTTCACACAAATTATTTCTTCTTCTTCTCTAGTGGAACTGACACAGTTATTTGAAGTGACTGCTTCTGATTATTGGGATAACCATTTTCGTTTTGATGAGGAACAAAAAGGAAATTCACCCAAAAACTTCGGGCAGGATAGTATTCAAAACATTATTATCAACACGATTGCGCCTATCAGGTATATGTATTCCAATCGCAGCGGTCTGGGCGATCATTGCGAATCTTCTATACAAATGCTGGAAAAACTTTCAGCCGAAAAGAATGCAATTATTAATGAGTGGGCAGCCGTCAAATGGCAGCCGGAAAATGCTGCTCAAAGCCAGGCTCAGCTACAACTGTTTAATCAATATTGTGTCCATAAAAAATGCCTTAATTGCAGCATTGGGCATAGTATTATACGATTACGGCCATAAGAAATTAATTGTCTTTTTGCAGTCGGGATGCAGGCTTTCGAAAACCGGGCAAGTCAGCGCCGCACGTTCAATGATAACTTTTGTTTTATCATCGAAAAATTGATCAGCCGGAAATGTCATATCGATTTTAATTTCTCCTATCCGGCGCGGATCGGGCACCATTATTTTCTCTACCGTGCATTTGGTTCCGTCAATGTTGAAGCCATGATTGCGTGCAGAAATGCCTATAATAGTCAGCATGCATGAAGCCAGTGCAGTAGCAACAAGATCAGTAGGCGAGAATCTTTCACCTTTCCCGTTATTGTCCGTGGGTGCATCTGTTTCTATGCTGTTGCCGGATTGAAGATGAGTGGCACTTGTACGCAGGTCTCCCTGATAAATTACTTCTGAAGTCATTGAAACTGGATTTTACAAAAAGAAAAAGATTTGTTCCAGTGATGAATTGAAACAAATCTTTTTGATAAATCGGTAGAAAATATTATTTAGAAACGAACACCAATAGATGCCGATAAGACTCTGTTTTTCATCCGGTCTGTCGGCGTCAGGTTTGCTCCCGGATTCACATTGACAGCGCCATAAGAATAATTAATATTAAAAGTGGCCCAATGATATTCAATTCCTGCAAGGGCGTTTAAACCGAAATCATACTTTTTAAACTGACCATAAAAATTGGTGCTGTTTACAGGTTGGTCGTCGTTACTGAAAATAATATTATCCTCAGAACTGAAGTTGGACCCCAATAATTTTCCGTTCACCTGTTGTTTGCCGGCTATGCCATAAGATACATATGGACCACCACCGAAGATAATATTGCATTTGTCGAAAATGTCGCCCAGCGCAATTTTTCCAACAAAATTAACAGGCAATTCCAGGTAAACCGGGTTGCTTTTGTATTCTGTATTGGTAAATTCATTTTTGGGAAGAACATTTATAGTTGCACCTTTTCCGTTTACAGCAAGACCAGGCTGAATACTGAAACCTTCCGTAACAGGAATGTCCATATAGGTCGTGAAATTGAATGTCCACATGCCATCAACTTTAGTTACATCAGCTCTTCTTGGTGTTCTCAAAGTTGAAAATCCATATCCGGCTTTTACACCATAAGAAACTTCCATATCGTCGTATTGAGCCTGTGCATTATTGCCAAAGAATAATGACGCAAAAAGGGTAGCGCTCACAAAAAATTTATTCATAAATCCTGTGTTTTGGTTTTTATAACCGCTGCCAAATTAATACACCATTTTGATTTTAAAAAATTATTATCGAAAATCATTTCCAACATCCATAATTTTAATCTTTTTTAGAAAAGGTTAAACAAAACTTGAAGATGGATTTTTATCAGATTAATAACCTGGAACGCTTGTCCGGAATTAAGGCACACACCATACGTATCTGGGAGAAAAGATATGGCATTATTACACCTTATCGTACCGAAACCAACATCCGTTATTATGATGATGTTCAGTTGAAAAAGTTGCTGAATGTTGCTACGCTTGCGTCTTCCGGATTGAAAATTTCAAAAATTGCTGCCCTTTCATCTGATGAATTGAAGTCAATCATAAAGGAAAGAAAAGTAGAGGGTGAGGATACTGAACGTTATGAATTTTTTATCAATGACTTAATTTCTTCCATGCTCGATTTTAATGAGCAGGCATTTAATCTGCTTTTTGCAGATATTTTGGTGCAATTTGGGGTTCAAAAGGCCTTTATTAATATTGTTTATCCATTTTTGTCGAAAACAGGTGTGCTTTGGAGTATAGATGAAACAATGCCTGTTCAGGAGCATTTTGCTACAACCATCATTAAAAAGAAACTGTTCTCATTAATTGAACAGCTCCCGCCAGCTAAAGCTAACAAGCATAAATTTCTCCTTTTTTTACCTTCCAATGAATGGCATGAATTGGGTTTGCTGTTTGCCGAGTACATTATCCGGGAATGCGGGAATACTACCATTAGCCTTGGTCAGAACGTTCCTTTCGTTGATATTGAGTATGTAGTAAAAAAGGTTCAACCTGATTTCCTCCTTACCTTTCTTATCAGCGATGCAAATAAGGAGGAGATGGGAAAAATTGCAAGCCTGATTTCACAAAAGTTCAAAAAAACAATTTTTCTTTTGTGCGGAAATCCTTCGAAACTTATTTCTTACGCCGAGACTACACAAATTAAAGTACTCCAACATCCTAACGATATTTTAAAATTCATATAAAAACTTGGTAATTTCGTTTTGTTTAATAGATTTGTACAAAGTTTAAACAAAATAAATGCCAAAGGTAGCGGTTATAGGGTCGGGGTTTTCAGGTTTAGCTGCAGCGTGTTTTGCAGCAAAAGCCGGGCATGAGGTTCTGGTAATTGAGCAGAATGAATCTATTGGCGGACGTGCCCGCAGTTTTTCTGAACAAGGATTTACCTTTGATATGGGGCCAAGCTGGTATTGGATGCCGGATGTGTTTGACCATTTTTTTGAACAGTTTGGCAAAAAAACCAGCGATTATTATAATCTTGTCAAGCTTGATCCAGGCTTTCAGATCATTTTTGGTAAGCATGATGTTTTACCTGTGCCTGCCTGCGAAAACAGCCTTTTCGAAACTTTTGAGCGGATTGAAAAGGGTAGTGCTGACAAACTAAAAATTTTTCTCAGGGAAGCAAAATTTAAGTATTCAGTCGGGATGCAGCAGCTGGTTTATAAGCCATCCTTTTCCTGGATGGAATTTGCCAATGTGAATGTGTTGAAAGGAATTGCCAATGCGCATCTTTTCAAATCTGTCCGAACATATGTGCGGCAATATTTTAAGGATGAGAGGCTGATTGCACTTCTTGAATTCCCGGTTCTTTTTTTGGGTGCCATGCCCGACAAAATTCCTGCTTTATATACACTCATGAATTATTCAGCCCTTGTGCAGGGAACCTTTTACCCGATGGGAGGTATGGTAAAGATTATTGAGGGAATGCAAAGCCTTGCTACAGAATTGGGTGTGAAATTTCAAACCGGTACATCGGTAAATCAAATTAAAATCGAACAAAAGCTTGCCACCGGATTACAAACCTCAAATGGTTGGATAGAAGCTGATTCTGTTATTGCATCAGCAGATTATCACCATGTTGAGCAAAAACTGCTGGAACCTCAATATCGTAATTATGATGAGCAGTATTGGGCCAGAAAGACCTTTGCTCCTTCCTGTCTTATTTATTACGTTGGGGTGAGGAAGGTGATTAAAAATCTGTTGCATCACAACCTTTATTTTGATACAGATTTTGAGCAACATTCAGCAGAGATTTATAAAGATCCTGTTTGGCCCGAAAATCCGCTCTTTTATGTTTGTTGCCCCTCAAAGACTGACGCAGGTGTAGCTCCCGAGGATATGGAGAATTTATTCATACTTGTTCCTGTTGCTACCGGATTAACAGATTCTGAGACTATCAGGGAGCACTATTTCGACAAACTCATCCATAGGATTGAGCAACATACTGGAGAACGGTTTGCCGGGGATATTGTTTACAAAAGGAGTTATTGTGTCAGTGATTTTGAAAAGGATTATAACGCTTACAAAGGGAATGCATATGGACTTGCGAATACTTTAATGCAAACGGCTGTTTTAAAGCCATCATTGAAGAATAAGCGTATTGATAATTTGTATTACACAGGCCAGTTAACCGTACCGGGACCAGGTGTAATACAAATTATCAATACGCTTATTCTTCAATGAT
>DLGS01000283.1 GCA_002482815.1 Bacteroidetes bacterium UBA7688 | reverse complement strand
TGAAGGCAGGCTAAACGCCGCACTATCCGGGGCTGAGACAGCTTACAATAAGCTCATTGCCTTTACTGAATACTACCGTGGCAATTGTAAAAATATGTTTGCTTTTGGTGGATGCCCGATTCTGAACGCAGCTGTAGAAGCTGATGACAACCTTGCCTATCTGAAACCGTATGTTCAAAAAAGCATACTAAACCTCGTTAAGAAAGTAGGTAATATTATAAAAGAAGGTCAGGCAAATCATGAATTCAGGACAAATGTAAATTCGGAAGAATATGCTTACGCTATTGTCAGCATGCTGGAAGGAAGTATTATGATGGCTAAAATTATGAACAAGCCAAACCTGCTTTACGTAGGCCTCGACAGGATTGTATTAATGGCCGAAACCGAATTAAAAACTTAAATTTTTTTCTTATAAAATATACCGATTGGTATATTAATAGTTCAAACAATCAAATAAAAACAATTATGAAAATTCCAGGAAACACAATTCTGATCACTGGCGGCGGATCCGGTATCGGCTTCGAGACAGCAAAACTATTTGCCCGATCCGGCAATACGGTGATTATTACCGGACGAAACTTAAGCAAACTGCAAAAAGCGTCAGAAGCTTCAGAAAATATCGTATTCATCCAATGTGATGTAACGGATGAAGTACAGGTAAAAAACCTGGTGAGCAAACTGGAAGATGAATTTGGTGGATTGAACATCCTGATGAACAATGCAGGATTAGCGTATATGAATCCTCATAATAATCCAAAGGATATTTACAAGATTGCTACAGAAGAAATGAGCACCAATTACCTTTCAGTGGTCAACCTGACTACACAATTACTACCACTTTTAGAAAAGCAAAATGAGGCAGCCATTATCAATGTTTCTTCCATTGTAGCGATGTCGCCCTCAGTTGGTATTGCCACTTACTCTGCCAGCAAAGCCGCACTTCATGCCTATACACAAACCTTACGTGCACATCTTGCGAAAACAGGGACGATTAAAGTATTTGATGTAATGCCGCCTTTGGTGGATACTGATTTTGCCAAAGACATTCCTTCTGAATCTAAATTAAGCCCGCTGGCAGTAGCTGAAGCAATCATAAATGGAGTGAAGAATAATAATGACGAAATCCATATGGGCTTAACAGAAATTTTCCATCAGAATTTCTTTAGTCAATCTGCAACAGCATTTGCAACAATGAACCCTTCAAACTGATAATGATGAAACAGAAAGTAGCCTTTGCAATGATAATGGGTGTCATTACAACCGGAATTATTTCATTCACTTTAATAACAATCAATTTAGGACTTGGAGAAAGATTCCTTACTATCTGGTTGCGGGCCTGGGCTACAGCATATCTGGTAGCGATTCCTGCTATCCTCATTATTGCACCACAGGTGCAAAAACTGGTCAATCGTTTATTTGCCCCGAAGGAAGAACCAGAGGCGAATCGCCCACACAGTTAAGACCCGGACTTTGTGCAATTAAACACCAGGGTAATACTGGCGATACTGTTCAGGATGTAGATAGTCGTTGCAAATTCAGCGTGCTAATTCAAACCTGAACTACTCTTTTGATAGCCCGGCTTAAGTAAAATGCAGGTATGACCTGCAAAACCGACAGGTCCACTTATAGCTTACTATAGGTGGGCCTGTTTAATCGTTAGGTACAGCTAACCTACCACATAGGTGCACTTACCCAAATACAAGGTACTACCTGCAAAAACGATAACTCCACTTATAGCCGGGTATAGGAGCTCCTATAAAAATGATAAGTAAACCTATCTCCACCCTTAGGTGCAGTTACAAAAATCATAAGTCGACTTAGGTAATTGGTAAGTACACCTGTAAAAATGATAGGTGCGCCTACCCAAATCATAGGTGCGCCTGCTAAAACCATAGGCGCACATAATATCAGGGGCTACTTAAAAAGCGTGTCAACAGGAGATTATAGCAAGAATCCTCGCTTATACTTTCTGAATAATAGTTGTATGTTGCAATGAAAACTGATTTCAAACATTTACAAGCGTTTAAAAACGAAAGTGGATATACAAAATACGCATAAATGAAGATTGATTTTCAATAGATTCTATTTAAAACATGCGCCAAGCCATAAGTTATGTGTCATGCTTGGGCGACAGTGCAAACCCGAACTGACCTTCAAAAAATGAACTTTAAAAAACACTGATGACGGATAAACAAATAGAAAATGGTTTTTGGTTTTGGGACAAAGCAAATGACTTTCCGCCTGACAGTATAACTTACCCAAAGGAATATACTGGACAGACAAAAGTTAATATTGCTTGCACTCAGCTTTTAGATTTATCAGCGACTGAACAAAAGAAACTTATCAAGGAATGGATTGACTTTTTACCAACCTGCCAGAACATAGAAATGCTTTGGTTTACTACACAATCGACACAACAGCTTTTTGACAGCGTTTGTAGACTCAAAAATTTGGTTGGACTTAACATCAAGTGGAGTAACATAAAAACGCTTGAAAACATTTCGACCTTAACAAAATTGAAGTATTTGAATATTGGCAGTTCAGCGAAAATAGAAAGCATTACTCCTTTAGCTTGCATGACACAACTTGAAGTTCTATGTATAGAAAATTTTAAGAAGATAACAGACTTTTATCCGTTATCGGCTTTGACGAATCTTCAATTTATTTCTATTGAAGGCAGCATGTATACAAAACAAAAGGTTGACACATTTGAACCATTCAGCAAGTTGACAAACCTTATTTATTTTAGTACTGTTATGATTAGTTGTGTTGACAAAAGAATTGACCCATTATTCAAACTAAAAAAACTAAAAACAATAAACTGGGCTTTTGACTTGACTGCAAAAGACATGGAAAGATTGAAACAAGAGCTACCCAACTTAAAATACTTCCCACATCGTAATTATCAAGGCAATATGGACAAGCTAAAATCATTAATCCCGTGACAATAAAACAACGAATATGACAGACGAAGTAGCACGAACACACAACAGCATCTACAAGAAATTGGCTGTTCAGTTGTTAAATAAACATTTGTGCTTCGCATCAAGTACAGTGGTGGCAGTAAGTTTTCGTCTCCGAAATCGCCAACTTCTTGTAGCTACAAAACGTTAGCGGCAATTATAACAGACGACCACAGATACAAAAAATGACGACAAAAAACTTCAAAATTGAATCAGACGAATTTGTTGACTTAGTTCCACAAATGGGAGGTTGTTTTGCAACTGATAAAATAACTGTAGACGGAATGAAAGTTGGTTATATGTATCGTGAAGAGCCAGACGAAAAAATGGACAGCGGTTGGCGTTTTTTTTCAGGGACAGAAGACCAAGAATATGTTGACGACTCAAACAATACAATGATTTATAACGTGAACACAATCGCAAATTATGACAGAGCAATAATTCCATATTTAGAACTTCCATATGGGACTGAACTTGAAAGAATTGAAAATACAGACAAATTTCAAATCATAACAGAATAACAATGCCATTTCCGTTAGACAGTAAACATATCATTGAAACAGAACAAGAACTAGGAGTTGTTTTTCCCGACAGTTTCAAGTCTAAAATGACAATTGAAAATGGAGGAGAATTAATGACAGAGGACAATGACTGGCAACTATTTCCGTTTTTTGACAAGTCGGACAATAAAAGAATGAGCAGGACTTGCAACCATATTGTTTTAGAAACTAAGCAAGCAAGGGCGTGGGACAATTTCCCTGACAACGGAATTGCGATTGCTTCAAATGGTTCAGGAGACAATTTGATTTTATTACCACTTGACAACGACAACAAAAAATTAAGAGAGGAAATTTATTTATGGCAACACGAAACGGGCGACATTCAGGAAGTAGCGAAGACAATCAGCGAACTGACGGAAGAATAACTACCGCTAATTACTAGAACACGGGTTTTGCCTCAGGCGGGCTGAGGTGCAAACTTAGCTTTGTGCTTCTAATGAACATTTGTAATAAATTGAGGCTTTGTGCTCCGAAAGTCGCCCTAACACAAATCTGCAAAACGTCATCGTCATATTGAAAAAAACACAACAATAAACAGTGAACAAAATAATAAACCTAGTTCTTCTACTAGTAACGACTATCACTTTCGGACAAACTAAAACACCTGAAGAATTTGGATTCAGGCATATGGTTCTCAAATACAGAGCAGAGAACGTTGATATTTTAATCAAATCAAATAAAGGCGAAGAAAACATTCCTAAACCGCTTTTCTTTTTTTGCCAGGGAAGTCTGCCTAAGCCATTAATCAAATATCACGAAAAGAATGTTTATGGTGTTTTTCCTTTCAATCCTGACAGCCTTTCAAAAAAATTTCACTTAGTCATTGTAAGTAAACCATACATACCTGTAATAGCAGATTACAAGACACTTTCGCCTGATTTCAATTTTATTGATAGTTCGGGTAATTTCCCTAAAGGATATGCTGACCGAAACCTTTTAAGTTACTACGTTCCCAGAAATATCGCAGTGATAAAATATCTAAAAAAACAAAAATGGGTTAAAACAGCTCAACTTGTTGTAGCAGGACATTCCGAAGGCAGCACAGTTGCTGCAAAAATGGCAGCAGACTATGAAAATATCACACATTTAATTTATGCTGGTGGAAATCCACAGGGAAGAATAATGACCATAATTGGACAAAGCAGAACACGTGAAACCGACACAGACAGCACAAGATTTGGCGATGAAGAAATAAAGCATTGGGAAGCAGTTGTTAAAAACAAAAGTGATATGGACTGTTCACGAGGCGACACCTATAAAGCGACATTTGAATTTTCGCAACCGCCCATTAAGTATTTAGGAAAACTAAAAATTCCTGTTTTAATATCTTATGGGACAAAAGATTGGAGTGCACCATTTAACGACCTTATGCGTGTGGACTTTATCCGACAAGGAAAAAGAAATTTCACATTCCAACCGTATGTTGGAACTGATCATAATTTTTTCCCTTTAACTGCAGACAATAAACCTAATTACGACATTTTTAATTGGGACAAGGTAGCGAATGATTGGTTGAAATGGACCAACGAAAAATAATACGAATGTTCAACACGGGTTTTGCTTCCGGCAGGCTGAGGTACAACTTGAAGTTTTGTGATTCGAATCAATTACAATGCAGGCAGACAGTTTTGTGCTTAGAAATCCGCTTCTTCGCCAAGCTGCAAGCCGTTTTATACTATTTTTAAAAGACACAGGAAATGACAAAGAAACTATTAACTGCACTATTATTCCTTACGATAGGACTTCCAGCTTTTGGACAAATCAATATGGTTGATTCGACCGCTCAGGTTGTTACCTATTGGGCCAAAGGGGAAAAACAGAACTACACTGTAACGACAGAGAAAATTAAAATCAAAAGTGCGGATACAACTTCACGGGACATAACAAGCTATGACGTAGAAGTAACAGTTTTAAACCAAACAGACAAATCTTACACAATTGAATGGTTGTATAAGAACATAAAAACAAACAGCACCAATCCGACAATTCAAAAACTTATGACTGTAACCAAAGATATGAAAGTCGTTTTTAAAACGAACGAACTTGGTACGTTTACAGAAGTTGTAAATTGGAAAGAAGTCAGAGATTATATCCAAAAAGCGACAAACCCCTTAAGCAAAGACTTTTCAGCAATTCCTGAAATGGATAAAGTGCTTAAACAACTTACAGCGACCTATTCAACCAAAGAAGCCATTGAATCTGCCGCAATCAGAGACATACAGCAGTTTCATACATTTCACGGAGCGCAATACAAACTTGGAGAAGTTTTAAAAGGACAACTAAAAGTTCCAAACTTGTTCGGGACAGAACCATTTGACTCTGACTTTACCATTTATCTTGATGAGATAAATGAAACTGACAATAATTTCATATTGCGTGCGACCCAGGAAGTAAATAAAGAACAGCTCACAAACGCTACATTTGACTACTTGACAAAAATGGCAAATAATATGAAAGTTGCAACTCCAAAACGTGAAGACTTGAAAGACTTAAAAAATGAAACCTTGACAGCTTCAAGAATGGACGGAACAGGTTGGGTTGTTTACAGCGTTCAGACAACAACAATAACTTCTGACAACATCACAAATATTGAAGAAAGAGTAATTGAAATAAAATAAAACAGCTTATAACAGCTCATTTGCAATAGGTGGGGTTTCGTGCTCCGCAAACAATATAGCGGTAGCCGAAATTTTGTGCTCCGCATAAAGTTCAGTGGTAAAATCCAGCCGGGCGTAGTTTGAGGCGTAACTAATTTTGCAGCGTAAGCCAACCAGC
>DLGS01000219.1 GCA_002482815.1 Bacteroidetes bacterium UBA7688 | reverse complement strand
TAATAATAGGTGATCGTAAAAATCTACCGCATGCGCGTTGATTTTTACGATCACCTATTATTAACGCATTGCACAGCTAATTATCAGAAAGCGAATAAAATAATCAATCAGGCAATGGGTAAAGAGGGGCATATCCCGACAGGAGACCTTTATCTGGCTTGGAGATTGAGAGAATTGGCTCAAATCGGAACTTTACAGCTACAGGGCGATCCTGCAAAATCCACAAAGGATTTCGAAGTAAAATTATTTGAAGAAAACAACCAGATAGAAACGATAGCATGAGCTACACAATAGAATTAAACGACCAGCGATACAAACCAAAACAGGCAAGTTCTCTGCACTTAATAACAGGTTTTGCAATGGTTGGTGTTGGCGCTTTTACATTTTTACTTGGGAATGCGGATTGGATTAAAGCAGTGTTTCATGCACCATTGTTGCCTGGATATATTTTGGGAACAATTGCGCTCATTTATGGGTTCGTTTTGCTTTATTTTACGTTTTCAAAAAATGCCTGGCTTCAAATTCCTGCTAATAATAAAACGATCAGAATCGCGAGCACGATTATTTGTGGTTTATTGGGAATTGTTTTTGCTTTATCCCAATGGTGGCTGGCTGCCGGCATTTCGGGTATGGTGGCTGCTGCAAATTTGTATGCCTATTTTTACGAACAAAAAATCGCACAACCTTTACTTGTTGTTCTTAACGAAACCAATATTGAATTACCGGCCAGCGCCAGGCGGAAAACCCTTGAATGGACAGAAGTTGACAGGGTTATTTTAAGACATGGAATAATAACAATTGATTGCGTTAATAACTTCTTGTACCAATGGAGTATTCGTTTTAACAATATTGACAGTACAGCTTTTGAACAATTTTGCACCCTGCAGATAGAGGCCAGCAAAAGCAAACGTGAAAGCGACGATTGGTAATCTAAAGCCAATTTATTCCCTGATTTTCTTTTTACCTTTGATAACAGATATTTAAGTCAAAACATTATGGCACATTACCACAGCCTTGGAAGTATTCCTCATAAGCGACACACACAATTCCGTAAACCGGATGGCGGTTTATATTCCGAGCAGTTATTCAGTACGGAGGGCTTTTCTTCAAACTATTCGTTATTGTATCATATTCATCCACCAACCATTATTATCCGTACCGAAGAGCCTGTTGATATTTCTCCCAAAGCAGCAACTGATAATATTCTGAAACACAGAAGTTACCAGGGTTTTAAGGTAGCACCTGAGGCAGATTTTATAAAGAGCAAAAAGGTGGTGTTGTTTAATAACGATGTTCATATTTCGCTGGCTGCACCCACTAAAGGGCTTACAGGAAATACGTTTTATAAAAATGCAGATTCCGATGAAGTGATTTTTGTGCACGAAGGAACCGGCGTTTTAAAAACACAGTATGGACAAATAAAATTTGGTTACGGCGATTATTTAGTCATTCCGCGTGGATGTATTTATCAGATCGAATTTGATACGGAATCGAATCGCCTTTTTATTGTCGACTCCTTCAGTCCGGTTACTTTTCCTAAAAGGTATCTGAGCAAATACGGTCAATTGCTGGAGCACGCACCATTTTGTGAAAGGGACATCCGCAAACCGCAGGACCTTCAGACAATTGATGAAAAAGGCGAATTCCTGATTCAGGTAAAAAAGAAAGGTTTGCTATATCCGATTTGGTATGGCACACACCCGTTTGACGTGGTTGGCTGGGATGGTTGCGAATATCCTTATGCTTTCAGTATTCATGATTTTGAACCGATAACCGGTCGGGTGCATCAGCCACCGCCAGTGCATCAGACATTTGACGCGCATAATTTTGTGATTTGTTCTTTTGTTCCAAGGCTTTATGATTATCATCCGCAGAGTATCCCTGCACCTTACAATCATAGCAATATTGATAGTGACGAAGTGTTGTATTATGTTGATGGAGAATTTATGAGCCGCAAACATGTGGAGCGGGGAATGATCACCTTGCATCCGAGCGGAATTCCACACGGACCTCATCCGGGTGCTGTTGAAAAAAGTATTGGTAAAACCGAAACGCCTGAATTGGCAGTGATGGTAGATACTTTTCATCCCTTAATGATGACGGATGCCGCAAAGGGAATTGAGGATGACCATTATATTATGAGTTGGGCTGAATAAAGCTATCATACCAACAAAAATCCCGCTGTAATATTTTACAGCGGGATTTTTTATGAAAATGAATAAATGGATTATTCTTCAGTTTTCTTTTTACGGGCCGTTTTTTTAGCAGGCGCCTCTTCACCGTTTTCTTCTGTTACTGCTTTTTTTGCTTTAGCTTTTTTGGCAGGTTTTTCTTCTGCAGAAACTTCAGCCTCTTCTGTTTTTTTAGCTTTCGCTTTTTTAGCAGGCGCTTCTTCCGCTACTTCTTCAGGCGCTTCAACATTCGCATCATTTTCCTGTTTTTCGTAGGCATCAAAATTCAGCAACTCATTTTCTTTCAGCAATTCATACCATTTCATCATTTTTTTCATATCGCTCACATAAACGCGATCTTCGTCCAATGATGGAAAAACTGTTTTGAAATAAGCTTTGATAGCATTATTATCTGCTTTTTTATCCGGCAAAGGATTAGAAGTTTCATTTGCTTTAATCGCCTGCAACACTTTATGCAAACGAACGTTTTCGTCAGTTGTATAAATTTCGATACTCTCGATAGGAGTAACATTGTGCACACGGGCAGGGATAAATTTTGTAGTTTTATCGGTTAGGTTGCGAACGATTGCACCATCACTTTTTGTTGTCAAAAGCTGAAACAAACCACCAATACCTGTTACGGCAACTATTTCTCTGTATTCCATATAAATTTTATTGAAGGGCTGCAAATGTAATTTTTTTATCCTTAACCCTGCCACCTTTGCCCAAAAATATTCTATTACTTAACGGGTAAGTGTAATGTATCCTTTAAAAGTTACTTCTTTTTTTTCATTGGTAGGGTGATGTTTCGCCTTTCAGGACATTTCCGTCGCTCCATCAGCATACTCTTCACAGGCGGGATGGTTTAATTTTAATTTTTAGGACCCTTTGGTTAGCCTGGTTTCTTTTCTTTAATATCATGGCATTCTTAATAGAAAATATCCCATTAAAAAATGCCCATAAATCTATGGTTACTTTACGGTTTAGGCAGCCCCCTTTTTGCTTATTTCGGTTTTTATTATATACATCCTTTAAGGTCAGGTAATACATATCCCACACCGCCGGCAAAAAAAGGTGCGGGCGGCCTCATGCAATCTACTACGATAAATATTTTC
>DLGS01000412.1 GCA_002482815.1 Bacteroidetes bacterium UBA7688 | reverse complement strand
ATCTCGGTAGTATCTCGGTATAATCGCGCTTTAAGGAGACAACAAGCAATAAGTACCGAGACCCGAGGGGTATATGGCTGATAAACGAAGGGGAATATGGTAAATTGTAAGCCAGGCACGAAACATCCATACTACCCAACTTTTACGCTCGATCCCTGATAAGCCTTTATCTCTAAAGAATTAAATGGTTTGATCTGAATAAATCTATGGGCGATCCTTGTTGGATTTCGAATGTAACTTTTGTTACCAGAACGGATTTATGCAGTTCTTACTTTTGCAGGTAAGAATAAAATACCAAGGCTGTAATAGCCCATAAAGAAATCATTTAAACAGCATGATCATGAACATTTTTAATCAGTTATTCGGCGGTGCAGCACCAGCCGGTTTACAACAAGCCATTGCAGATGGTGCCTTTTTAGTAGACGTTAGAACCTCAGGTGAATTTGCAATCGGCCACGTAAAAGGCTCGATAAATATCCCCTTAAATCAGTTGGCTACCAACCTTATTAAATTCAAGAACAAGAAGAATATAGTTGTTTTCTGCCAGAGCGGTGGGAGGAGCCGCCAAGCCAAGCTGATGTTGGAGCAAAATGGCATTACCAACATAATCGACGGTGGTTCATGGAACCAGGTAAATAAGTTTGTTAAATAATACGGCAACATCTGCGTAAGTATCAAATGTTACCGACTACGTATTTTGACTAGGCTACTTTTGTATCAAATTAAGAATTAATGAGCTGGAGAAATTATTATTTGGTGTGGGCGGTTGCCACATACCTTTCCCTTTACACATTTGCAACAAAAGTTGCAGCGCAAGACGTTACCCGAAACCTAAGTCTCGATAAGGCAATTTCATCGGCCTTAACGAATAACCGCGAAATTCAACTGGCTACGCTCGATGAACGCATTGCAGCGGCTAATTACAAGCGAACTTTAGCCAACTTGTTGCCCCAGCTCAATCTTTCCTATGCCGCAATGAGCACCAATGATCCGCTTAACGCTTTTGGATTCAAACTTCAACAGCGAAGTATTTCCCAAGCTGATTTCAATCCTACATTATTAAATCATCCTTCGGGAACTCAGGATTATATGGCCAAGCTGGAAGTACAACAGGCCTTGATCAATATCGATATGTTGTACCTGCGCAAAGGTGCTGAAAAACAAACGGAGATCTATAAATATAAAACACAGCGCAGCAGGGAGTACTTGACTTTTGAAGTTCAAAAGGCTTATTTGGAGTTACAGTTGAACTACGATGTGATAAAAGTATTGGAAGAAGAATTGCAAACTGCAACGGCTGTCTATAACTATACGGATAAGCATTTTAAGCAGGGCCTGGTGCAAAAATCAGACCTTTTAAACGCTCAGGTACATGTATCAACGGTAAGGAATAACCTGACCCGTTCTAAAAATAATATCCTCAATGCATCCGATCAACTCGGTTTACTGATGGGCGAAAAACCAGGGCTTGTCTTTCTAACGGAAGATTCTATTAAAGCTGATTTTCAATATGACCTTTCAAAGAGAAAGATTGCTTTTTCAAGGGCCGACTTTATGGTCTTGCAAAAAACAATCGAATCTTCTAACCTGATGATTAAATCAAGCCAGATGAGCTACCTACCAAAACTGAACGCATTTGGCAATTACCAATATCATGACAATGGTTTTGCTGGATTTGGAGCGAATGCTTATTTCGTTGGGGTGAAGCTTTCATGGGATGTATTTGGCGGAAACAGGACTAAGAATATGATTAAAGGGCAAAAATTAGAACTCGAAAAACTTTCAGTTCAGTTGGCACAGCAAAAAGACAAGAGCCAGCTAGAACTTGACAAGGCTTACCGTGATTTGTCAGATGCTGAATTTGAAATCGAGCAAGGTATTGCAATAGTTGAGCAGGCAATGGAATCCTTACGTATTCTGCAAAATCGTTATCGGCAGGGTTTGGTAGGCACCACCGAAGTGTTGACAGCAGAAACACAGCTTTCTCAGCATAAATTTCAGCTCGCCCAGGCCAAATTTAAGTCAAATATCATGAGGTCTTATCTTCAATTTTTAACCACCACTACTAAATAAACATATGATGAGCAATATTATAAATCTGAAAAAAATAGTCCTTATGGGTATCACGACAGGATTGTTGATACTAAATTCTTGTTCACCCGCTCAAGAAGAAAGTAATAATACAAAGGCCGACACAGCGATATTGGTAAAAGTAGTATTTCCTACATCTGATGGAACGGATGTATTAACGATAAGCGGACAGATCGAATCCGAACAATCGGCTAACATCAGCACAAGAATCATGGGATATATTTCCAACATGCATGTGAATGTTGGTGACCATGTGAACAAGGGCCAGTTGCTGGCAACCATCAGTAATCAGGATCTAATGGCAAAAAGAGCGCAGATCAATGCCATGATCGCCGAAGCCGAAGCGGGGCTTAAAAACGCACAAAAGGATTACGAGCGGTTTAATACCCTATACAAAGAGCAAAGCGCCACCGCAAAGGAACTGGATAATACCACACTACAATTCAGCGCTGCAAAATCTAGGCTTGAAGCCGCCAGACAGATGCGAAATGAAGTAAACGCAAGTTTGAATTATACCCGACTAACCGCACCATTTGCTGGGATAGTGACACAAAAACTAATGGATGCGGGTAGTATGGCTAATCCTGGTATGCCCATATTAACCATCGAACAAAGCGGAACTTACCAGGTAACTGCCTCCGTTCCTGAAAACACCATTAGTAAGGTTAATCAGGGTTCTGATGCAACAGTCACGATTGCCGCCTTGAATAGGGTAATCAATGGAAAAGTTACCCAAATAAGCCAATCCTCACAGTTTACTGGCGGACAGTACCAAATAAAAGTGCAAATCCCCGACAGAGAGAAAAAAGGCCTGTTCTCGGGCATGTATGCAAACATTACGATTCCCCTAAAAAAGACGGACGAAGGCAGAACATTAAATGATCGCATTATGATACCCCTTTCTGCAATCGAGCACAAAAATCAATTAACAGGTCTATATACCATTGGCAACCATAACAAGGCGCTATTGCGCTGGGTAAGACTGGGCAAAACAGAAGGAGATAACGTGGAGGTACTTAGCGGTCTTGCCAAAAATGAACAGTTTATTTTAAGTGCTGACGGCAAGTTGTTTAATGGTGCAATAGTTAAAATAAAATAAGGAAATGAAAAACGGATTTGCAGGAAATATCGCAAAGGGATTTATACAGTCGAAATTAACAATTCTGCTGATGATCGCCTTTTTACTGATTGGCGGCTACAGTACCTTTCTAATTCCACGCGAAGAAGAGCCCCAGATACAGGTTCCGATGGCCGATATTTTTATCGGTTATCCAGGTGCTTCGCCCAAGGATGTGGAAACCAAAGTGGCTGCACCTCTAGAAAAAATGATCTCAAACGTAAAGGGGGTCGAATACGTGTATTCTACATCGATGCAGGGACAAGCCATGCTGATCGTTCAGTTTTATGTAGGGGAAGATGTGGAACGCTCGCTGGTAAAACTATACAGCGAACTCATGAAAAACATGGATAAAATGCCGCAGGGCGTTACCCTTCCACTGATCAAAACGCGTGCAATTGATGATGTACCAGTACTGGGAATCACGTTATGGAGTGATAAGTACGATGACTTTCAATTAAAACAGATCGCACAAGAACTGAGCAATGAGATCAAAAAGATACCTGATGTTTCTGATATCAATATTTTGGGGGGAAGGAACAAGGAGGTAAAAGTAGTATTGGATAAAAATAAAATGGCAGAAAATCGTATTGATTTTTTATCCTTAAGCAAACAGTTTCAGGCAAGTAATTCACAAATGCAAAGTGGAAACCTTTTGCAAAAAGATACCTCATTTTCAGTTGTGACGGGAAATTTTTTAACCGCTTCTGATGATCTTGCCAATTTAGTTGTGGGCATTAACCAGCAACAGCCCGTTTATCTTAAACAAATAGCCAAAGTAGAAGAAGGTGCCGAAACTCCAAGCCAATATGTACTATTCGGGTATGGGAAAGCCGAAGCTGAGCATATTCAGGCTTTTAAATCGAACTATCCGGCCATTACCTTATCTATAGCCAAAAAGAAAGGGGCCGATGCGATGAACTTATCCAGCCAGATCCTTGCTAAAGTTGATTACCTAAAAAAGGATTTGTTACCAGATGAAGTGCAGTTAACGGTTACGAGGAATTACGGCGAAACAGCATCGGATAAAGTCTCTGAATTACTATTCCATTTATTTATCGCCATTGTGGTGGTTACCGTTTTTGTGATGCTGGCTATGGGCTGGCGCGGCGGACTAGTAGTGTTTTTATCTGTTCCGGTAACCTTTGCCCTTACTTTGTTTGCCTATTATTTTATGGATTATACCTTAAATAGGATTACCCTGTTTGCGCTGGTATTTATTACAGGTATTGTGGTCGACGATTCCATTATTATAGCGGAGAATATGCATCGCCATTTTAAAATGAAAAAATTACCACCCTTGCAGGCTGCCATTTATGCAATCAATGAAGTTGGTAATCCAACCATATTGGCAACCTTCACCGTAATCGCAGCGGTTTTACCGATGGTGTTTGTTTCGGGAATGATGGGTCCATATATGAGCCCAATGCCCATAGGAGCATCGATCGCTATGATATTATCGCTGATCGTTGCACTAACGCTTACTCCATACCTAGGTTATATCTTCTTGCGTGAGAAAGAAAAGAACGGAGAATCAACCAAGGAAAGTAAGCCCAAATTATTGGAAGAAAGCCGAATCTATAAAATATACCACTCCCTTATACATCCATTATTAGAATCGAGATGGAAACGCTGGGCATTTATCCTTAGCATTGTGGTTATCCTGTTCGCATCGCTATCCATGTTCTATACCAAAGCAGTTGCCGTAAAAATGTTGCCCTTCGACAATAAAAACGAGTTTCAGGTTGTAATTGATATGCCTGAAGGAACTACATTGGAAAAAACGCAGGCAGTAACGAAAGATATCGGGATTTATCTTTCAGAACAAGATCTTGTAGAGAATTACCAATCGTATATCGGCACCTCGGCACCCATAAGTTTTAATGGACTGGTACGTCATTACGATCTTAGAAAAGGAGAAAATATTGCGGACATACAAGTGAACCTGGTCGATAAAAAGGACAGGGACGTGCAGAGCCATACTATAGCAAAGGATATGCGCAAGCCCATACAGGAGATTGCAAAAAAATACAATGCGAATATAAAAATCGTGGAAGTACCTCCTGGTCCGCCAGTACTATCAACCTTGGTGGCCGAAATTTACGGCCCCGATTACAACGAACAGATTAAAATAGCAAATCAGGTAAAAAACCTGCTTAATAAAACCCCCGATGTTGTAGATGCCGATTGGATGATAGAAGATGATCAGCCTGAAATCCATGTTGAAGTGGATAAAGAAAAAGCCATGCGATATGGTATTGCTACTGCACAGGTAGCAGCTACCATTCAGGCAGCGCTATCTGGGATGCCTGTAGGCAATATTTCGCAACCGCTTGCCTATAATCAAACGGCTATTAAGCTTCAACTGAGCGATGCAGACAAAGCCAATATTAATGACCTGCTTGATCTTAAAGTAGTAAGCCAACTGGGGGTTGTGGTACCGATAAAGGATTTGGTGTCCATAACTGGACAGATCAAGCCCAAAAGTATTTATCGTAAAAACCAAAAAGAGGTGGTTTATGTACTGGCCGATATGGCCGGCGAATTGGAAAGTCCTTCATATGCCATTTCTACTGTTTCTGACAACTTAAAAAAAGTGAACATTCCGAAGGGGTTNNTGGCTCATGGTATGCTTTCTGGTGTGAATGCTGGTATACTGCACAAACCCGAAGCCTTTGAACCGGAAAATATCCGGCTGAAAGTTCCCGATAGCAGCCTCAGCATCTTAGAGGCGATCAATAACCTGCCGGTAAAACGGCAGATGGGCAATCAGGTATTGCTCGGCCAGTTGGGGCAATGGCAACGCAGCACTGTAGCCCAAAGCATCAATCGCAAGGATCAAAAAAGAGTCATCTACCTCACTGCAGATATGGCTGGCAAGCTCGAAAGCCCCATCTATGCTATCACCGCAGTGTCTGATAAACTAAAAAGCATTCAACTGCCTGCAGGCTATCAGCTCAATGAAGAATATACACATGCGCCGGAAACAGAAGACGATTATACGGTGAAATGGGATGGCGAATGGCAAATTACCTACGAGGTATTCAGAGATCTTGGAATTGCGTTTGCTGTAGTAATCCTTCTGATTTATATACTGATTGTAGGATGGTTTCAGAATTTCATCGTACCACTGGTGATGTTAGCAGCGATCCCCCTATCATTGATCGGTATCATATTAGGACATTGGATGCTTCATGCGTATTTCACGGCAACTTCAATGATCGGTTTTATTGCATTGGCAGGTGTGATGGTGAGAAACTCCATATTACTTATCGATTTTATCAATATCCGCTTAAAAGAAGACATACCACTGAAACAGGCTATTCTCGAAGCTGGAGCAGTAAGAACCACTCCAATCCTATTAACAGCGGGTGCAGTTGCACTGGGCGCCGTAATCATTCTGTTTGACCCGATTTTCCAGGGTTTAGCCATATCCTTAATGGGCGGGACCATTACTTCAACTTTCCTCACCCTCGTTGTAGTTCCCTTACTCTATTTTAAAATGATGCGAAAAAAAGATTTGAAATAATTAAAACCTAAATCATGAAATTATTTATAACGACCTGCCTTAAAGAATACCAAGATGATGTTTCCAAAATATTCAAACAAGCAAACATCAGTGTGTTTAGCGTAACAGATATTACTGGGTTTAAAGAGGATATTGATAACAACCTTCTCGAAGATTGGTTCGCTAGTGGTGACGAAAAATTCGACTCCATCCTATTGTTCAGTTTTACCAGCAATACGAATGCAGAAGTTGGTATAGCTTTAATTAACGAATACAACAAAAAGCTTGAAGAGAATTTTCCCGTTAGGGCATTTATAGTACCGGTAGACAAATCAACCACTTACATAAAATCATAAACATGAAGGAGAGAATTGTACGCGCTGTTGCCGGAACTTTTGTTTTAACCAGCATATTGTTGGCGCATTTTGCTAGTATAAACTGGTTGTGGCTGGCTGTTTTTGTAGGGGTAAATTTACTGCAATCGTCCATTACTAAATTTTGTCCCCTTGAATTGCTATTAGATTTTATGGGGATTAAGAATAAACGGACCTGAATTTGATCTATATTTGACTTTCTGATTTGGATCACGAACTAAGCATGAATAAGGTTAACAATTTTGGAACTGACTTTGAACCCGGATTATTGCAAGAATTGAAGCAATATGGCGAATTAAAACACTTTAAAGAGGGCGACGTTATTATGGATTATGGCAAATACATCCGTATGATGCCTATTGTAATTAGCGGAACCCTAAAAGTTCTCAGAAAGGATGATTTTGGCAAAGAGATACTGCTTTATTACTTGTCGAGCAATGAAAGTTGTTCTATGGCGTACAGCTGTTGCATGGAAGCTAGAAAAAGCGAAGTAAAGGCCATAGCAGAGGATGATGTTGAATTGGTTGCCATCCCGCATGCCAAATTGGATGAGTGGCTCTGTAAATATCCAAGCTGGAAAAACTACATTATGCATAGCTTTAATGAGCGCTTTTTAGAGTTACTCAAATCCATCGAAAGTATCGCCTTCCATAAACTCGACGATCGCTTGATTGCTTATCTTAAAGAAAAACAACGACTATTTGGTTCGAGTGTTATCAAGGTGTCCCATTCTCTGATTGCAGATGAGCTGGCCACTTCCAGGGTAGTGATTTCACGATTGCTTAAACAACTAGAAAATGATGGCAAGATTCTTTTGTATAGAAATGAAATAAAGTTATTGCAGACCTTTAGATAGGTTTTGCACCGTTTAATATGATATAAATTTGCAGTCAATTTCTTTACAATGAAATTTGATAAACACTTTCCGACCGAGCAGCTAAAACCCTACATCAAATATTATGTAGTGTCGGAGAATGACGTGGAAAATGAATATAAAGTTTTCCCATCCTCTGGCCTTGTTGTCGGATTTCAATACAAAGGAAACCTTTTAAACATAAAAAATAACACAGTAACTAAACTATCTACTGCAGGAATAACAGGAATTACCGACGGTTACAAAATCTTCAAAAACTCTGCTAACATCGGAACAGTATTAGTTTATTTTACTGAAATTGGCTTCGCCCATTTTGCTTCACACCCTGCCCATGAGCTCTTTAATTTAAGCCTTTCATTGGACAACATTTTTGATAAAAACAACATCGTGGAAGTAGAAGAAAAATTAGCAATAGCCAACACAGACAAACTGCGGGTAAAAATCGTTGAACAGTTTTTTGTCTCTCAACTCAAAGACATCCAAACCGACAAATTAATTGTTGAAGCGGTTAAACTCATTTACCAAAGTAATGG